>NZ_JAPDUW010000001.1:2937500-3237500 GCF_026015295.1 Segatella copri
GCGTTAGCTCTCTTACATTGGTAAGAGTAACCGTCCTTCAGACGGCTAGGTTGTCCCATTCGGAAATCTTCGGATCAAGGGTTATTTGCACCTACCCGAAGCTTATCGCAGCTTATCACGTCCTTCATCGCCTCCGTGAGCCTAGGCATCCGCCATACGCCCTTTCTTACTTTCTTTACGACTGTATTTGCTATTCGTTTCCGAACAGCGAATAAGTAGCTCATACTTTCAGCTGTATTCTAACAAAGTGAAATCTCATCTTGCGATTTGATTTACTTTAGTCTGAACTAAAGTTCATTACTTACAGTTTTGCTTGTGTCAATATGTCAAAGATCTTCTCGTGGTGAAGTTTTTATGATTGGCTCCTTGCAGTCGCCTATCCTAAAAATTCCCACTATAGTGGAGAATAACGGATTCGAACCGTTGACCCCCTGCTTGCAAAGCAGGTGCTCTAGCCAACTGAGCTAATCCCCCAAATCGAGAAGTAAAGAAGTAGTCCCAGGCAGATTTGAACTGCCGACCTCCACATTATCAGTGTGGCGCTCTAACCAACTGAGCTATAGGACTGTGTTGGTAAAGAGTAGCATCTCTGCCGAACATTCTCTATCTCTTATTTAATTAAACAGATGGTGCGTACAAGAAGAGAAGCGAACTTTTAAGTCATGTTCCTAAATCTTCATAGGAAATTCGTCTCTCCAGAAAGGAGGTGTTCCAGCCGCACCTTCCGGTACGGCTACCTTGTTACGACTTAGCCCCAATTACCAGTTTCGCCCTAGGCCGCTCCTTACGGTCACGGACTTTAGGCGCCCCCGGCTTTCATGGCTTGACGGGCGGTGTGTACAAGGCCCGGGAACGTATTCACCGCGCCATGGCTGATGCGCGATTACTAGCGAATCCAGCTTCGTGGGGTCGGGTTGCAGACCCCAGTCCGAACTGAGACAGGCTTTAAGGATTTGATCGTACTTGCGTACGACCGTCTCTCTGTACCTGCCATTGTAACACGTGTGTAGCCCCGGACGTAAGGGCCGTGCTGATTTGACGTCATCCCCACCTTCCTCACACCTTACGGTGGCAGTGTCCCCAGAGTGCCCAGCTTCACCTGATGGCAACTAAGGAGAGGGGTTGCGCTCGTTATGGCACTTAAGCCGACACCTCACGGCACGAGCTGACGACAACCATGCAGCACCTTCACAGAGGCCCCGAAGGGCGTCATTGTCTCCAAATCCTTCCTCTGCAATTCAAGCCCGGGTAAGGTTCCTCGCGTATCATCGAATTAAACCACATGTTCCTCCGCTTGTGCGGGCCCCCGTCAATTCCTTTGAGTTTCACCGTTGCCGGCGTACTCCCCAGGTGGGATGCTTAATGCTTTCGCTTGGCCGCTGACCTATTCAGACCAACAGCGGGCATCCATCGTTTACCGTGCGGACTACCAGGGTATCTAATCCTGTTCGATACCCGCACTTTCGAGCTTCAGCGTCAGTTGCGCTCCAGTGAGCTGCCTTCGCAATCGGAGTTCTTCGTGATATCTAAGCATTTCACCGCTACACCACGAATTCCGCCCACTTTGTGCGTACTCAAGGAAACCAGTTCGCGCTGCAGTGCAGACGTTGAGCGTCTACATTTCACAACACGCTTAATCTCCGGCCTACGCTCCCTTTAAACCCAATAAATCCGGATAACGCCCGGACCTTCCGTATTACCGCGGCTGCTGGCACGGAATTAGCCGGTCCTTATTCATAAGGTACATGCAAAAAGTCTCACGAGACTCACTTTATTCCCTTATAAAAGCAGTTTACAACCCATAGGGCCGTCATCCTGCACGCTACTTGGCTGGTTCAGACTCTCGTCCATTGACCAATATTCCTCACTGCTGCCTCCCGTAGGAGTTTGGACCGTGTCTCAGTTCCAATGTGGGGGACCTTCCTCTCAGAACCCCTACTGATCGTCGCCTTGGTGGGCCGTTACCCCGCCAACAAGCTAATCAGACGCATCCCCATCCGTCACCGATAAATCTTTAATCTCTTTCAGATGTCTTCTAGAGATATCATTGGGTATTAGTCTTACTTTCGCAAGGTTATCCCCAAGTGATGGGCAGGTTGGATACGCGTTACTCACCCGTGCGCCGGTCGACGCCCATCAAAAGCAAGCTTTCGATGTCGTTTCCCCTCGACTTGCATGTGTTAAGCCTGTAGCTAGCGTTCATCCTGAGCCAGGATCAAACTCTCCATTGTAAAATATCATTTTTACTTCTTATTCCATTGCTGGAATAATCGGTGTTTGTTGTCTGTACTTAGGACGAATATCCTTTTCGTTTATTGAAGCTTAGTAAACCTGACTTGTCAATTGCTTGACGGTTCGTTTCTTTTACCCAGTTTCTTTATACTCCCTATATAATAAGGTGTAATCCAAAACCGCTTCTTGTACTACTTGTCTGTTTATGTAAAATCTTTCAAAGAACTCTTTCTTTAGTAACTCAGAGAAGTTGTATTTCTCAAAAGCGAGTGCAAAAGTACAAACATTTTCCGAAACCGCCAAATATTTCCAAGAAAAAGTTTAGGAATTAACAGTATTTTAACACTTTCATCTTATTTTGCACTTATTTTGATACCAAACACTTTATTATATACATACACGCGCTCATACCTGCGTGTGGGCACACAAGCATGCGCATATACATAATGGTACCAGAAAACTATTCTGCCTCCAAATAGAGAACACGAGACGACCAGTCGTTCTTCTTACCCCAGTCTACCTCATGAACATACGGCATTTCCAAGCCATGTTCCATAAGATACTTACCAGAGTAAGATTTTCCCTCACAATCAAGAGGCTTGTTATCAATTACATCAAGTTCTTTTACCTTATACATCTTATTCTCATCCAGACCAGCCATCTTAACTCTTGGCAAATGAACATTATAGAAGTTTGCCAATTTCCACCAATAGAAGACAGCCTTGTCTTTTGCTTCACTAACATACATAATAGAAGACAAGCCCTGATTATCGTACGGAGAAACCAAACGATAAAGGTCGCCAAACTGAACAACAGGACGGATCTCTTTGTATTCAGAGATAGCCTTTCGGCAGAGAGCCTTCTCCTCATCCGTCATATTCTTTGGCTGAATTTCCATTCCAAGTCGTCCGCTCATAGCCACATCAATACGATACTTCAAAGAAGTAGTGCGGAATACGGTATGGTTTGGCACAGTAGAGATATGACTTGCCATGGCGATGGCCGGGAAGAAATAGCTGGTTCCATACTGCATATAAATACGCTGCATGGCATCCGTATTATCACTTACCCAAAACTCATCAAAACCACGGAGCATGCCCCAATTGGCACGGCCACCGCCACTTGCGCAACATTGAATCACCACATCCTTATACTTAGCACGAATACGGTCGATAACCTTCGCAAATCCCTGATGATAAGCAATGTAGAGATGACTCTGATCGGCTGCAGACAAGTATTGGCTGCCATGATTCATAATAGCCATATTGGCATCCCACTTGATGTAGGCTATATCTGGATATTTAGTAAGTAAATTGTCTACTACACCGAAAACAAAGTCTTGTACTTTTGGATTTGAGAGATCGAGCACAAGCTGGGTACCGCCACGGCCCAGAACAGCATCTCGCTTAGGAGCCTTGATAACCCAATCAGGATGCTTCTCATAGAGCATACTGGTAGTATTGGTCATTTCCGGTTCGATCCAGATACCAAACTTTACCTGGTTTTTCCTGGCGTCGTTCAGCAAGCCTTCAATGCCATTAGGAAGTTTCTTGGTATCAACTACCCAGTCGCCGAGCGCACAGTTATCTGTAACACGAGGATATTTGGTTCCGAACCATCCATCATCCATTACGAAGAGTTCACCACCCATACTATGGATATCAGCCATCATCTGGTCCATTCCCTTCTGGTTGATGTCGAAATAAACACCTTCCCAAGAGTTGAGCAAGATATCACGCTCCTTATCTCCATGTGCCAAGATATATTTGCGTCCCCATTTATGGAAGTTTCTACTTGCACCGCTCAAGCCCTGTGTTGAATAGGTCAAAGCGAGTGCAGGAGTTTTGAAAGTCTCACCTTTTTTAAGATGATATTCAGAGTTCTGTTCGTTAATACCGGCAAAGAAATAATGATATTCGGTATCATCGGTAACCGTCTTCAGCTTATAGTTTCCGCTATAAACCAAGGCTGCACCAATAACATTACCCGCATTTTCCTGTCCTTTACCATCGAGCGAGAACATGACTTCTGCATGATCGGTATGCGAATTGCGGGTACCATCATTGTTTCGGATTACAAATTCTCCTGGCTGCAGTTTTTCATGACTCAACTGTCCCTCTGCAGCCCAAGTACCGGAAAGATGACTCATCCAGACATCTCCACGACGGATAGGAAGCATAGCCGATGCAAAGGTAGTCAGGGTTACAGTACCCTTTTCACCATTCAGAATCTCGGTCCATGCCTCAATCATATCAACATCATTGTATGCACGATACTTCAAATCTACCTTTATATTATATACAGGATCTTTCAGATGAACGGTCGTAACAGAAGCTTTTTCTTCGTTCTTCACATCACAGCCCGTAGCCACGAGTGCAGTTGAAAGATTGCCATCACTATGACGCATGGCAAGCGCCGCTTCAGCTGGAGTATTCAGTCCGTAAGCCGGATAAGCATCCATGCGGCCATCAGTAGCGACCTTCAGATTCTGCAAATCGTTAGGATTCAACTTAGTACCGAAATAGAGATACTGGGCAGGCTTTCCATTCTCAACATCGAGAATGAGCGACATACCCTTTGTATTTACAGATACTTTTTCTGCCATCGCCGGAAGTGCGACAGTCATCAATATAAGTGCAATTGATTTTAACTTCATATTACCTTTCTAAGTTATTAGTTGCGTTTATAGTTTCAATTTTGTGAGAGATGATTTCTCATTTTCACATCGCAAAATTATAAAAAAATCCAATACATTCCAATACTTTTTTGATTTATTTTTCGAAGAAAGCAGAAAAGGACAAACAATCAGCAAATAAAGCAAAGAAAACACTCCCGAAATCGAAAGAATTCCTAAAAGATAGTCCACTTTAAGAAATTCTTAGTATCTTTGCAATGTTATAGCTGATAACGATTTAGATATAGTGGTTTGCAATCCCAATTTCTCAAAATCAGCAGAATGTGTAACGAAAAGATATATAGAGATATGAAACTAAAGATACATTTCAGTCATAAAGAAGAACTTTGGAACTCATGGTCGCATGCAGGAGGTATCCTGATGGGCATTGTCGTGGGAGCCATCTTCTTATATTGGTGCTTTACGATGCATAACGGATGGGCTACGGCGGGAGTTATCCTCTATCTGTTCGGTATGCTGATGTCTTACATCGCCTCAACGGTTTACCATGCCGTTTCTGCCTGGAGTAAATGGAAGGAGCGACTGCGCAAATGGGACCATGCCGCCATCTACTGGCATATTGCCGGTTCTTACTCGCCAATCACGCTCATTGCGATGCGAGACCAGGGATATTGGGGATGGAGTCTTTTTATCTTTATCTGGGCTTGCGCCATTGCCGGAACCATCATGAGTTTTGCCAGACTCAAGGATCACAGCAACCTGGAGACCATCTGCTTTGTAGGCATGGGATTGTCGGTACTGGTTGCCTTTAAACCTTTGATAGACTCCGTATCCACCGCCACAGTCTGGTGGATTATTGCCGAAGGCGTCTGCTACATTACGGGCGCCGTATTCTACAGTATCAACAAGAAGAAATACATGCATTCCGTGTTCCATTTCTTCGTTTTAGCTGGTAGTATCTGCCACATCATTGCAGTTTGGGACATTCTCATGAAATATATCTAAACGACTCAAGAATAAGGATTAAGGCATCGGGAAGTTTTTGCTTTCCGATGCCTTTACTTTTTTATAATGCTCTATATTACAAGACATTCTTCCATATCATACTCTTCTTCTAATATAATAAGGTGGGATTGTTAACAATACGTTAAAGTTTGAAAATAATTGCCCAAAAGTTTGGAACTTATCGCAGAAAAGCATACCTTTGCAGTGTTCTATTGAAGTAGTACACTAAAACATTAAAGATTATGATACAGATTAAAGACATTGATTTCAGATACCCAGGTAGCAAGCACCTTGTATTTAGAGATTTCTCTTTGGAACTCAAGGAGAACAACATTTATGGCTTGCTTGGTAAGAACGGTACAGGCAAGAGCACCCTGCTCTACCTCATCAGCGGATTGCTCCGCCAGCAACAAGGTACCGTTCTCGTGGATGGCATTTCGGCACAAGATCGCAAAGCCGAGATGCTGAAGGACATCTTCATGGTGCCCGAAGAATTTGAACTGCCCAACGTTTCCCTCGCCACCTACGTGAAGATGAACCAGGGGTTCTATCCTAACTTCTCGCAGGAAGTATTGGACCGTTGCCTCAAGGATTTTGATTTACCACTCTCTCTCAAGTTGAACGAACTCTCGATGGGACAGAAGAAGAAGGTATTCATGAGTTTCGCACTCGCCACGGGTACCCGCTTTCTTCTGATGGACGAGCCAACCAATGGTCTCGACATCCCATCGAAGAGCCAGTTCCGTAAGGTCATCGCCAATAACATGACGGAAGACCGCACCCTCATCATCTCTACTCATCAGGTGCACGATGTAGAGTCGTTGCTCGACCACATCATCATCATGAACCAGAGCCAACTGCTGCTCGACGCATCTATTTCAAACATCTGCGAGAAATACACCTTCGAATATCGCAACCCACAGGAAATGGACGACACCGTGCTCTACGCCGAGCCAACCCTGCAGGGCAATGCCGCCATCTGCAAGCGTCAGGAGGGAAAACAGGAAACACAGATGAACCTGGAGTTGCTCTTCAATGCAGTAATTAATGGAAAATTAAACGATTAAAAATTAGACGATTATGAAAAAGAATTTCGATTTACATAGATTAAGCATGGTACTTCGTTGGGATATTCTCACCAACTGGCAGCGTCATCTTGGAGCTACAGCAGGTCTCACCATCTGCATTTCCATCTATTGTGTATTGCGACTTTTTAGCATGAGATATTGGCTTAACTCAACCGAAGTAGAACTGGCAGGTCATCAATACCAGGTAAGTGTTTGCATGTTCTTTTCTATAATAGCATTCATCGCGTTCTACGTCTTGGCAAGTTGTATATTCAATAACATGAAGACTAAATTGCAAAGAGAGAGTTTCCTGATGCTTCCTGCTTGTAATCTAGAGAAGTTTGTGGCCCGATTACTCATGATGAGTATCGGTGTTTTGGTTCAACTTTTTGCAGCAGTAATCTTGGCCGATGTTATACAGTTCATCTTTAGTTTCATCATCACTCCAGATTTTCATATCAGCATCACCTGGGCTGTGCTCAGCCATATTATTCCCACAATTCACCCTTTCGACAACGACTGGCTGAAATGGATTACCCTCTATTCATTCATACTATTTTCCCATTCTTTCGCAACACTTGGCGGAACATTCTATCGCAAGTTGCCAGTATTGCTAACAGCTTGCACGGGCATTCTTCTTTGTATGATTTTGGGATACATCATCAACAAATTAGGAGAAGCTGGAGTTTTTGATTTCTTCAGTCATATTAACTTCAGCAATGGTTCCACAGCTGACTATTGTATAACAATTACAGCATTCTTTGTTTTCCTGGCTTTGGCTGCCTTCAACTATTGGGCATCCTACAAGCTCTTCACCCGTATGCAGGTTACCTGCAACAAGTGGATCAACATCTAAGAATTAAAATTTGAAGATTATGAATTTCAGTAATGATAAAGCAATATACGTACAGATAGCCGAGCGATTGAGCGATGAGATTCTGGCGGGCAAGTACAAGGAGGACGAGCGAATACCGAGCGTCAGGGAATACGCCGTACTGCTGGAGGTAAATGCCAACACAGCCGTGAAAGCATACGACCTGCTTGCCACCGATGAGATTATCTACAACAAGCGAGGTCTGGGCTACTTTGTTTCCGCAGGAGCCAAGAAGCAGATTAAGAAAACCCGCAAAAAGGAGTTTATGAAAGAAAGACTCCCGGAACTCGCCCGACAAATGCAGCTTCTCGACATCTCCATCGACGAAGTGAAGGAAGAGTTGGAGAAGAATCTCAAAAAGATTAAGATATGATGACACTATTCATCCTCAAATATATATTTATAGCTTCTGCCTTTACCTTATATATAATAAGGTGTATGTAATAACGTTTTAAAAAAAGAGTTACGCTTGCAACTTTCAGAAAGTTGCAAGCGTCTAATGGTTTAAATTGATATCCATAAAACGAAAGTAATATGTCATTAATTCATCTAAAAGACGTCAACAAGACCTACCAGGGTGCTCAGCCACTCCATGTACTGAAGGGCATCGACCTCGACATCGAACGTGGCGAGTTCGTCAGCATCATGGGTGCTTCCGGTTCGGGAAAATCCACCTTATTAAATATATTGGGTATTCTCGACAACTACGATACGGGCGAATACCGACTCAATGATGTGCTCATCAAAGACCTCTCGGAAACCCGTGCTGCCGAATACCGCAACAAGATGATCGGCTTCATCTTCCAGTCGTTCAACCTCATCTCGTTCAAGACGGCGGTGGAAAACGTAGAGCTTCCACTCTTCTACCAAGGCGTGAGCCGCAAGAAGCGCCACGAACTGGCGATGGAATATCTAGAAAAACTGGGCTTGAAGCAATGGGCCAACCATTATCCTAACGAGATGTCGGGAGGACAGAAGCAGCGTGTAGCCATCGCCCGTGCCCTCATCACCAAACCGGAAATCATCCTTGCCGATGAGCCTACCGGAGCCCTCGACTCCAAAACGAGCGTGGAAGTGATGGACCTGCTGAAGGAACTGCACCAGAAAGAGGGAATGACCATCGTGGTGGTAACCCACGAAAGCGGTGTAGCCAACGAGACCGATAAGGTTATCCATATCAAGGACGGACTCATCGGAAGCATCGAAGACAACAGAGACCATCATCTCGTATCGAAAGACTACGTAAAGTAAGTGAAGAACGAAGAGTGAAGAGTGAAGAATCCAATTGTCTTTCTCTGACATCTCTTCGGGGTTATTAATTTTTAAAACAATACACAATGCATATGAATTCTTCACTCTTCACTCTACACTCTTCACTCCTCTCAGAGGTTTGGAGCACGTCGAAGCGCAACAAGCTCCGCACTTCGCTCACGGGATTTGCCGTTGCCTGGGGAATTTTCATGCTGATATTCCTGCTGGGCGCCGGCAACGGACTGATTAATGCCCAGTTGCAGCAAAGCACCCGATTCCTAGCCAACTCCATGCGAGTATTCCCGGGCGAAACCTCCAAGGCTTACAAGGGACTGAAGGAAGGCAGAAGCATCACGCTCAACGACAGGGACATCCTCATCAGCAACAAGACCTATGGTCAGTACGTGGATGATGTGGGTGGAAGACTGGAACAGTATAACGTGAACATCAACTATGGCGATAATTATGTGGCAAGCCAGTCATTGGTGGGTGTGGCTCCTACGCATCCCAAAATCGACAAGACGGAGCTGATTGCCGGACGATTCATCAACGAAATCGATATGAAGGAGCAGCGCAAGAATGTGGTGCTGAGCCGAAGCCAGGCCAAGGAACTCTGCAAAGACTACCGTTCGCTGGTGGGCAAGAACGTAAAGATCAGCAATCTCAACTTCCAGGTGGTGGGAATCTACAAGGATGATGAATCGCGCAATAATACCGAAGCCTTCATCGCCTACTCCACCATAAAGACCATCTACGCCAAGGGCGATGATGCGGGAAGTCTGGAGTTTACCATCAAGAACCTGAAGACCAGGGAGGACAATAAGCAGTTTGAAAAGAACTACCGCGCCAGCATCAACAACAACCATCAGGCAGCACCTGATGACGAGCGAACCATCTGGCTCTGGAACCGATACATGGACAATATCCAGATGAACCAGGGAATCGCCATCATGCAGACGGCACTCTGGATAGTGGGTCTGTTCACCCTGCTGAGCGGAATCGTGGGCGTAAGCAACATCATGCTCATCACCGTGAAGGAGCGAACCCGAGAGTTTGGCGTAAGAAAAGCCATCGGAGCCAAGCCTTGGTCGATACTGAAGCTCATCATCACCGAGAGCATCATCATCACCTCGTTCTTCGGCTACATCGGAATGGTATGTGGCGTAGCGGCAAACGAAATCATGGATGCAACCATCGGCCACACCACCGTAGATACCGGACTGTTTAAAGCCGCTATGTTTGTGAACCCTACGGTGGGCCTCGGCACCTGCATCGGCGCCACCATCACCATCGTCATCGCAGGCACCATCGCCGGACTCATCCCAGCCATCAAGGCTGCAAGAATCCGACCGATAGAGGCGCTGAGAGCGGAGTAATGCAAAATGTTGAATGCTAAGTGTTGAATGTTGAATTCATTCTTGCTTACACCTTATTATATATATAGAATAGGCTATGCGATTAGATTTAGATACATATAAAGAGATTCTCGACACCATCACGAGGAACAAGAGCCGCAGTCTGCTTACGGGCTTCGGCGTGTTCTGGGGCGTGTTTATGCTCATCGCCCTGATGGGTGGCGGACAAGGACTGAAGGAGATGCTGCAAAACAACTTCACAGGCTTTGCCACCAACACCGCTATCATCTGGGCGCAGAACACCACCAAGCCCTACAAGGGATTCAACAAGGGGCGCTCCTGGCAGATGGAAGAGAAAGACCTGGACAGATTGCGCCACCAGGTGCCCGAACTCGATGTCATCACCCCGCTGCTCTTCGGCGGCAACAAGTCGGTGGTATTTGGCGACAAGAAATTCAGCGGCAGCACACAGGGCGTGAATCCCGATTACGCACAGGTTTCTGCGCCACAGATGTTTTACGGCAGATACATCAACGAGATGGATGTGCGCCAGCAGCGCAAGGTTTGCGTCATCGGCAAACAGATTTACAAGAATCTCTTTCCTGGCGGCGGTGATCCGTGCGGCAAGAGCGTAAGAGTAGACTCTACCTATTATATGGTGATAGGCGTAGATTACCGCTCGGGCAACGGCGTGAACTTCGGCGGTCGTGCCGATGAAACCATCACCTTGCCCCAATCGGTTTTGCGCAGCGCTTATAACCGGGGTAAGGCAGTAGACATCATAGCCACCACCGGCAAACCGGGCGTAGTGATGAGCAGCATTGCCCAGCGGATGAGAGAAACCGTAGCAAGAGCCCACAGCATAGACCCTACGGACGAAAAGGGCATTATGGTGTTCAATACAGAAGTTCTCTTCCAGATGCTCGACAACCTGTTCAAGGGCGTCAACTTCCTCATCTGGCTGGTAGGCATCGGTACCCTTCTTGCCGGTGCCATCGGAGTTTCCAATATCATGATGGTAACGGTAAAGGAGCGAACCACCGAGATAGGCATCCGCCGAGCCATCGGAGCCACGCCTAAGATGATACTCTCGCAAATCATCTCCGAGAGTATTCTCCTCACCCTGGTAGCCGGCATGAGCGGCATCCTCTTCGGCGTTGCCATCCTGCAGATGCTAGAAGTAGGAAGTACCACGGATGGCATTCTTACCGCCCACTTCCAGGTAGATTTCTGGACGGCCATCTCTTCAGCCATCCTCATCTGCATTCTCGGCGGCCTAGCCGGACTCGCCCCTGCATGGCGAGCCATGAGTATCAAACCGGTAGATGCAATGAGAGACGAATAGGAGTGAAGAACGAAGAGTGAAGAGTGAAGAATTCACTTGTCCTCTAAATGATAACTCCTGACAAATAATAATATTAACGAAATAAGAATGAAAGACGAAAGTAAAGCAATTGAATTCTTCACTCTTCGTTCTTCACTCTTCACTTAAACTTACGATATGAAAAAGTATTCAAAGTTGATTGTTGCGGCGATTGTCGCCTTGATCTTCATCGGAACCTTCGTGTTCCTTTATGAGAAATCGCAGCCTAAGCCTGTGGAGTATACTGAGTTTACTCCTAAGATGGCTGATGTTTTGAAAACTACCGTCATCACGGGCAAGATTGAGCCTCGCAACGAGGTGAGCGTAAAGCCTCAGATTAGCGGTATCATCACCGAGATTTGCAAAGAAGCGGGTGATTATGTTCAGGCGGGCGAGGTTATCGCCAAGGTAAAGGTGATTCCAGATATGGGACAGCTCAGTTCGGCTCAGGCACGTGTGCGCCTTGCAGAAATCAACCTGAAACAGGCACAGGTGGATTATGGCCGTGAGGAACAGCTCTTCAAGAAACAGCTGGTCAGCGCCGATGAGTTTGATAAGGTAAAGCAGGCGATGAAACAGGCACGCGAGGAGGTTACCGCTGCCGAAGATGCTCTCCAAGTGGTGCGTGATGGTGTAAGCAAGAGCAATGCCAGCGCCTCTTCCACCCTCATCCGTTCTACCATCTCGGGCATTATCCTCGATATTCCGGTCAAGGTGGGTAACTCGGTGATTCTTGCCAACACTTTCAACGATGGTACTACCATCGCCAGTGTAGCCAACATGAACGACCTCATCTTCCGTGGCAATATAGATGAAACCGAAGTGGGAAGTCTCGTTACAGGAATGCCGATGAAGATTACCATCGGAGCCTTGCAGAACCTCAACTTCGAGGCTAACCTGGAATATATCTCTCCTAAGGCTGTAGAAAACAATGGTGCTAACCAGTTTGAGGTAAAGGCAGCCATCCGCTCTACCAAGGGCGGCAAGATCCGTTCTGGTTACAGCGCCAATGCCGAGATTGTACTGGCAAAGGCTACCCATGTACTCACCGTTCCGGAAAGTGCCATCGAGTTTAGCGGCGATTCTACCTTTGTATATATCATAAAAGGTAGCGGCAAGAAGAAGACTTATGAGCGCAAACAGGTAACCACCGGTTTGAGCGATGGAGTAAATATAGAAATCAAGAAGGGTCTGGGTCTCAAAGACAAGGTTCGCGGTCCTCAGGTAATAGCAGAAAATAAGGATGATGACGAATAGTCATCATCCTTATTCTTTTTTATAGGCATCAGATAACTTAGATGTTATCCTTTTCAATATCCTTGAAGTAGCGGTAAGTACCCACCTTCAGTTCATCGCAGGCAATCTCATCACAAACGATGATGCCATGCTGGTGCTGCTGCAGAGCGCTGATGGTCCAAGCCTGGGTAACAGGGCCTTCGATGGCAGCCTGCAGGGCGCGGGCCTTGTTATGACCATTGCAGAGAATCATTACCTCTCGGGCAGCCATCACGGTACCCACACCTACGGTCAGAGCCAGACTAGGTACCTTCTCAGGATCATTATCGAAGAAACGGGAGTTGGCAATCTTTGTATCTGTAGTGAGCGTCTTTACTCGTGTGCGGGAGGTAAGAGAAGAGAATGGCTCGTTGAAAGCGATATGGCCATCAGGACCGATACCACCGATAAAGAGGTCAATGCCACCCGCTTCTTCTATCATCTGCTCATAATGACGGCACTCCTCTTCCAGATTCTCGGCATTACCGTTCAGAATATGAATATTCTCCTTAGGGCAGTCGATATGATTGAAGAGATTGGTAGCCATGAAAGAGTGATAGCTCTCAGGATGAGATTCCGGCAAACCTACATATTCATCCATATTGAAGGTGATGACATGCTTGAACGAAACCTTGCCTTCTTTTACCGCCTTTACCAGGTTGGCATACATGCCCTGAGGTGAAGAACCGGTTGGCAAACCCAGAACAAAAGGACGTTCAGCAGTTGGTTGAAATCTGTTAATTGTTTCAACTACATGATCAGCTGCCCACTTTGACAGCTTCTCATAATCTTTTTCGATAATAACACGCATAATCTATTTCTTATTGTTTAGTTGTAAAATTCAGGAAACAAAAATAATAAAAATCTGTTTCATTACCGCTAAAAGATGGCAAAAATTATATTTTTTTACAGTTTGCGGTATCTACTTCTTCATAGCCCTCCTGCTCTACATATTCATCAAAACCGATGCTGATATCGGCGCCATTCTGCTCGAAGAGACGCAGTAATTTCTGCTGCATATCGGGTGCGATGAGGATGGCGCCGCGCTTCGCCTTGCAATAGGTGCTTTCGCTGATATAGGGCGAAAAGTGCCAGAAATGAGGCGTATTGGCAGAAGGTATCGTGCCGAACATGCGGCGGAATCCGCGTGCCATGCGTATAATCTTCTTCTGAAGACGATAGGCGCAGCCCTGCTCGCTGCAGGCTATACGGTCCGGGTTCAGAATACTGAACACCTTCTCCGACTTACGCAACTTCTGATAACGCTCAAAACGAGCACAAAGGTGATGTACCGGGCACGCCTCCTTGAGACATACCGTATCAATGGAATGGATTGAAATATTGTTCATGTTCTTTATTTTTTTAGTTGGATAAATAATTTTTTCTTCGAAAGATTGAGAGGCTGTTATCAGCAAATAGCCAACTGGCGAGCCACAGACAGCCAACTAGCCGCTATGAGAACAGTGGGCTGTTCTAGTCAGACAGCTATCGGAAAAGCCTGAGAAAGAATTTTAAGAAAGGAACTGCGAAAAACTCTTCACTCTTCACCTAACCCCCGGAAATGCCGATAAACAAAGGGGATTCGAGGGGTGAAGAGTTGTTTCTCACTCTTCACCCACTCTTCACCACTCTTCACCCATCTGCCGCTTAGCTATATTTTCAGATTCTTACAAGCAGATAGGCCTGACCCTTCTTGGTATGCTTCATCTTGCACCCCAGGAGTTTGAGCGACTGGCCTATGCGAATCTTGGTACTCAGATTACTGATCAGCATCGGAAATCTTTCGTGCAGAACCTCGAAAACATCCGAACAGATGAGCCATTCGCCCGTTTCATTATCTTCAGGAACACGGAAGCAGCTCTTCAGCATCGACTCAAAATCATCTACCTTGAAGAAAGGAAGATTGCACTTCTGGATACGGTCCACCTCGGCATTGGTAAACCAGTAAGGCGTCTTCTTATGGCAAAGCTCATACATAACTTGTGCATAGAGCTGGTCATAAATGATGGGTGAACCGTTGTCGATATATTCACCTGCCGGAATGTGCAGACAGACGAATCGGCGGCTACCCGTAGGGTCGCAGAGCGGATGCTCATCATTGGTGGTTGCCAGGAAGGAAGCGTAACGCGGACGGTCATCCTGACACTTGCCGAAGATAGGGCGCCCGTTCACCTTCACCTTCGAAAGCATCTGCTTCAGCTTGCCCTGCTGCGATGGTCCCATATTCGCAAACTCATCTATGTTGACAAAGAGATTATGAGTGAGCGCCATCTCGGAGTCAAACTTATTGGCAAAGTTGATGTGGTCGAGGAAATACTGTCGCAGATGATCCGGCAGCAGGCGATAGGCGAAGGTACTCTTGCCGCAACCCTGCTTGCCGATAAGCACAGGAGTGGTTTCGTTGCCATGAAACATATCCATCTGCAACCAGTGGGCAACAGACGAACGGAGCCAGGTGGCGCACCATCCCAACTGTTCACTTGTAAGCCCCGGAATCCTGCCAAAGAGTTCAGCCACATGGTTCTTACCATCCCATTCAGGCAGGTTTTCGAGATATTCCCTGATAGGGTCAAACTCCGGAACCTCTTCAGAACGTACGAACTCCTCAATATCCTGTCGGGGCGACTTCTTACCTCCTACACCCAACCGTTTGGCGTGACGGACGATGGAATTGAAAGCCTCCGGAGTCAGCACCTTCCAGGTTGAGTCAGAAGATTCCTCCTCTTCCCCACCGGTTTCCGGTTCCTCTTCTACGGGCTCCTCAGTTTCGTCCTCATTCTTTGAGAGAGTGAAATACTCGGTTTTACCACTTAGCACATTTCTACGGAAGAGATAATACTCATCGAGAAAACTCTCAACAAGAGAGAGTGCTGAAATTTCGTTTGTCATCTTATCTGATGACGATAAAGCTGTAACTTTGTTCATATATTAATTTTTTTAGTTAATAATAATCATCTTTTAGCCCTTATATATAATAAGGTGAAGAGTGGTGAAGAGTGGGTGAAGAGTTGTCTCTATCTCTTCACCCCCCGAAACCCCTCTGTTTATGGGCATTTCCGGGCTTCAGGTGAAGAGTGAAGAGTTTCAGCTCATTCATGGCTCAGCATTTCGCCGCTCTTTCGTTTTCGATGGCAAAGTTAATACTTCCCTTCGCCGATTCCAAATTTTCCCCGCCACCTTCCCGCTACTTTTCTGAAATCAGGGAAGAAACAAGGGGGCTACGGGGAAAAGTATGGGGAAAAAAGAGGAAAAACAGATGCATATCCTTGCATAATCCGAAAATAAATCTTACCTTTGTGGCAAAACTTATTTTCTTAAAACAGACTGACAATGAATGAAGATAAAGATGAAATAGAATTCAGCTACGAAGTCTTCGACCGACAGCTCGACAACTTCTGCCGAATGCTCAGCATTCTGGTAGATGCATGGGAAGATTACAGTCCGCAGGAACTGACCTTCGATATCCGTTCGCTCTGCACCAAAGCCACCCGGCTCTGCTATATGGCAGAGAAAGATATGGTGCTGCAGCACAACGACATAGCCAAGCAGCGAAAGGAGCAGAACGAAACCCATGAAGTAAGCATCAGCATCATCGTAATGCAGAAGTTTACACCCCTGATGGCGCATATCATGGAAGACTTGAAAAAGGGAAAACAGATAGAAGGAAAACGGATGAAAGTGGCACCGCTGGATATGACCCGCATCCTGCCGAAACTCAACGATTTTTTTGAAACCGATGAACTGGGCAAAGGAAGTACTATCGATGTAAACGAAGTAACCAAACTCCAGAAAGAACTGTTACGCCAGGTAAAACCCACTCATATCCCCGGCGTAAAACCCGTAGAGCGCCTTTGGAATCTCTTCCAGCTATACAGCATGGCATGTTATCTGATGCTCCACTTCCGCCAGCTGAGCCATTTCACCAACCTCGCCATGAGCGAAGAGCAGACCACCCGCCTCTTCGAAATGTCGCTACAGGAATATCAGGAAGAACCAAAGGGCATCAGCGACATAGACCGATACTTTACAACCCTGGAATATGATAACAACGGAAAGCAACTCTCCGTCAGCCAATTGCTGGAAGTAAGAAAAACGCTAAAAGACGAGGTACCGGAAAATCTGCGCCTCGACTTTATGAAATATATAAGAGACACCCAACTGCTGGGCGCCCAGCTTGCCCACGTCAATTTTACAGCACAAGAATATCTCAAGCTGGTATCAGCCACCGTAAAATGGCACATCATCGAGCAGGAAATCTACGATTTGGAACATCCCGAAGGCATTCCGGAAACCCTTCCCAACGAGGTTTTCTACAAAGTAAAAGACGGCAAATACATCGACATGCAGAATCTGAAGGCTCAGATAGCCAATATGTTGAAATTTGTTACCCGCAAGAACCATTGGTTCTGCGTATGGTGTGTATTGAATCACAACTGCATGCTTCAGGACAACCAGAACTTCGAAGCCTTTGCCACCCAGATGATGACTCCCGAATGGTTTGGCGACATCGACGATTATCTCCATTTCTCAGGCGACAATCTGCGCGACTACCGCCGTTATTTCTCAGAGATAGATTATCCGCAATGGGAGGAAAAGAAGTTTAAGGAAATCAAGGACCTTTACAACATGACGAAATGGTCAGACAAGCTCCTCAGCAAATTCCAGCATCTCTGCATCACGATGAATGGTGTGTTTGATAAGAAAAGCCTCTGATTCAGGCTTGTTTTATGCATAAAAAACAGCTTTTAAATACCTGATTTACAAAATAATATTAAAAGTTCACAAGTTTGTGGTCCACAACCTTGTGAACTTTATTTTTATCCGAATATTGCAGATACGGAATATAATGGATAATTGGCAAGCCAATCCTGCTCTCTATAAGGTGACATGGATAGGCGCATACCTTTCAATCCCTGATTGCGCTCTACAAACACCCTCAAACTCTTAGCCTGCAAATTCTCCTCAGCCTTTACTTCTATCGGAATGATTTTTTCTTCATCCTGCACTAGAAAATCTATTTCACCACGTGAATTTTCTGCCGACCAATAATAGATAGACAAGGAAGATTTCTCCTTAAGCTGCTGCAGGACATACTGCTCTGTCAGCGCCCCCTTAAAATCTGAAAACAGCACATTTCCTTCCAGCAAGCTTTGGGCAGGAATATTGCTCATGGCTCCCATCAGTCCCACATCAGACAGGAATAACTTGAAAGCAGAAAAATCCTCGTATGCAGCCAATGGCAACAGGGCTTTCTTACAACGGTTTACCTTATAGATCAACCCTGCATCTTTCAGCCATTCGATAGCGAGCTCAAAATCCTTTGCTCTGGCTCCTTCCTTCACGGCACCATAGATGAATTTCTTGTTTTCCTTGGCGAGCTGGGATGGGATGGATTTCCATACCATTCGGATACGTGGAACTTCTATGGCCGGAGCATGTTTGGAAAAATCACGCTCATACGCTTCAAGGATTCCTTTTTGAATGCTTCTGACTTCAGACAGATTTCCCTCGCTGGCAAAAGACTGTACTACAGCCGGCATTCCCCCGACCAGATAATACTGTCGCAGGCATTCCTCAAATTTATTCCGGAACATGGTTATCATATTCCAATCCTTTGACATCAGCAGTTCTACCATACGGCTTTCACCGATTGCATCTAGAAATTCAAAGAATGTGAGGGGATATAAATGCATGAAATCTACCTTACCTACAGGAAAAGAGTCATTCTGATGCATCGCAATTCCGAGCAATGAACCTGCAGCTACGACATGATATTGAGGTGCTTTTTCTGCAAAATACTTTAATGCGGTGATACCCCTGGGTGCTTCTTGTATCTCATCAAGGATAATAAGCGTATTTTCATCAATAGAAACTCCTGTACTCCATTGTATGCTATTGATAATACGGGGAATATCAAAGTCATGTGCAAAAACTTCCCGGAGCATTTCATTGTCTTCGAAGTTTACATACGCACTACGGGTATAGGCCTCTTTGGCAAATTCCTTCATCAGCCAGGTTTTGCCAACCTGGCGGGCTCCAAGCATAATCAACGGCTTTCGGTCGTTGCTTGCTTTCCATTGATATAGGTATTTGATGGCATTTCTCTTCATAACTATCTGATTATTTGATATTTCTGAATGCAAAGATACATTTTTTATTTCAAAGAGCACAAAAAGTCGTCCTTAAAAATGTATAAAACTACAAAAAGTCGTCCTTAAAAGTGTAGAAAGTCACAAAAAGTCGTCCTTAAAAGTGTATTTGCATCATACATCTACCAAAATCAACGTGTCTTATACGTGAAAAAGTTGTCACCTTTAGGATGGTTAAACTAAATATGTTACTATCTATTTTTCTTATCACTAAATGAGTTACGCATTTTTAATTTTATCACTATATGGGTTGTCAGCGAATCCCCATTATACCTAACTAGGTTACTCTTTTTAAGGAGCTATCCCTAGAAAGGTTACGGTGATGATATTCTTTCAAATGCAAAGATACACATTTTCAACTAATTAGAAGAATTTTCCCAAGGATTTTTCCACATTTTCTGCTGTGGCCCCGCTTGAGTATGTGCAACAGATGGTGTTTGATTACCGATACTCATATGCGGTCTTTCGTCGTTATAAAACGCAATAATCCTGGTCAGTTCCTTCTTACATACTTTACGAGTAGGAATTGTCATCCTATAAAGCCATTCCGTTTTTAAAATGCCGTTTGCACGTTCTGCTATGGCATTCTCCAAAGGATCTCCTGTTTGAGTCATACTTATTTGTGAGCCATGACTTTTTAGGATAGACACATAATTCTGACTGCAATACTGGCTTCCTCTGTCAGAGTGATGGATGAGTCCTTTTGCAGTTTCTTCATCAATGCTTTTATATGCCATTTTAAGCGCTTCTAATGGATATACAGTTTCTAATGTTGGACCAACAGCCCATCCAACGATTTTATGGGAATACAGGTCTGTTATAAGCGAGAGGTAGCACACACCTTCATTGGTTTCAACATAGGTGATGTCACTTGCCCAAATCTGGTTCGGACGGGTAGGAACTACTCCCTTAATCAAGTTTGGATATTTGCGGTAATTATGGTCGGAATCTGTTGTCTTATAGCGCCTACGGCGCTTTATACGCACCATGAGCCCATGCTTACGCAGCATCTCAATAAATGCGTCACGACCAGGGAAACAGCCTGTATCCTCAAACATCTGTTTCAATATGGCATGCAACTTTACAGCTCCTAAGCCAGGATTTGACTTACGATACTCACGTGCCTTTTCAATGATGATAGACTCAATGACATCTTCAGCAAAGCCGTCAGAGACATTGCGCTTATTATATGCTTGCCGGGTGAAACCAAACAGCCCACATAGAGTGCCTAAACCTTGGCTCTGGCACTCTGTGCGGAGCAAGCTTACTGTTTGGTACCAGATTTTTTTCTCACAGGAATATTGAAGGTTTCTTCTGCGAGGTCAATCATGGTGGAGAATGCCTTAGAGCGAAGCTTCTCTAACTCCAAAGCCTTGCGGAGACGCTTAATCTCTGCATCTTTCTCTTTCAACTGTTCATTTGTTGTCTTTGCCATATCGTCACGGTTTTGGTCTTCTGGCGGCAAAGATAACAAATCTTTTTCATTTAAGAACTTATCCATCCAAGAAAATAGCACTGTACGACTGCTTATATAGTATTTCTTGATGATTTCTTCTGCTGGGAGCCCACTCTCCATATACTCTCGAACTATCATGATACGATCATCATCTGTAAAAGAGTAGCTATTCAACTCTACCTCACGGGTCTCAAACCAACCAGTGTCCTCATTATACACACGTTCAATTCTTGTCTTACGTTTCATTGTCACTTCTGTTTGTTCCTAAGTGACAACCTTTTTCAGGGAAGTACAATAAACTCCGATAGATCAGAGTTTATCGCCGTCTATGGAAGACGACGTGTAGGCAAGACTTTTCTCATCAGAAAAGCCGTAGAGGACCATTTTGCCTTCTTCATGACAGGAATGAACGGAGTTGCCAAAGGCGAACAGCTTGTCAACTTCAGCATTGCCCTGCAAAAATATACCCACTCCACCACTCTGCAGACATTCAAGAGCTGGCTGCTGGCATTCTATGCCCTGTCACAATACATAGAAACACTTCCGGAAGGCAAGAAAGTAATATTCATCGATGAATTGCCATGGATGGATACCGCCAAATCGGGATTCATACCTGCACTGGAAAACTTCTGGAACAGCTGGGCTGTACTGCGCAACGACATCAAACTCATCGTTTGCGGATCCGCCACCTCCTGGATGATCAACAACCTGATTCGCAACCGTGGTGGCTTGCACAACCGACTGACCCTTCATCTGATTGTAAAACCATTCACCCTGCACGAATGCGAAGAATACTTCAAGGCTTACCACTTCGGCTACAGCCGAAAACAGATAGCAGAATGCTATATGGTTATGGGAGGAATACCTTATTATCTGTCAATGATGGATAAATCGAAAAGTCTGGCACAGAACATCGACCAGCTGTTTTTCGCAGACAATGCAGAACTGAAAGAAGAATTCAACGACTTATACAGAGCTTTGTTTAAGAAATCAGCCGACCATATCGCCGTAGTTACTGCCCTTGCTACCAAAGGAATGGGTATGACCCGACAGGAACTGGTCAAGGCATCGGGAGAAAAAGATAATGGAGCCTTCTCTACTGTACTGGAAGAATTGGAACAATGCGGATTCATCCGTCTGTATGAACCATTCAGTACAGCCAATAAGATGACTTCCGACATTCGCCAAAAGCGAAACACCTTATTCCAGTTAGTAGATTTCTATACACTCTTCTACTTCCGGTTCATCAAGCACAACAAGTATCAGGATTCCAGTTTCTGGTCATCCTCCCAGAACAGTCAGCTATACCATACTTGGGCTGGCTTGTCTTTCGAGATGCTTTGTCTAAACCATATAGACAAAATCAAGCACGCCCTGGGAATTTCGGGAGTACAGACCTTGGTTTGCTCATGGCGAAGCAGCAACACAGAAAAGGGAACTCAAATAGACTTGCTGATAGACCGGAAAGATGAAACCATCAATATCTGTGAGATGAAATTCTACAAGAGCAAATTCGAAATCAGCAAGGAATATGAGGAGAAGTTGCTGGAGAAACTGCGTATCTTCACAGAAGAGACTAAGACTTCCAAATCGCTTCTCCTCACATTGATTACTTCTTTCGGATTGAAGCAGAACAAACATAGCGACATCGTACAGAAACAGATTACGATGGATGAATTGTTTATTTAATGAGACAAAGAACACACTCAGACTCTTAGCCTGTAAATTCTCCTCACATTTAAATGCTTGATTTACAAAATAATATTAAAAGTTCACAAGTTTGTGGTCCACAACCTTGTGAACTTTTTTTGCTTATGTTTGGAGAGAAGCTTCACCTGGATTGCATCCCTACAGAATATTGGGTGCCTTTCATCTGCTCCCGGTTCGAGAAATATGGTAAGAGTATATCTGAGGAATATGCTACAAGAATCTGTAAAACCGTAAAGAACTATTCTTCCTACGTGCAGCAACTAGCTTGGAACGTGATGGCAGAAACCGAGAAAGAAGTAAACGAAGAAACCTTACAAAGTGGCATCAGCGCCTTGCTGCAACAATGGCATGGTCTTTTCGTACAGCAAACCGAGGGCTTAACCACCTATCAACTCAATTTTCTGCGCCTCCTCTGCAGTGGCGTCCACTCAGGTTTCACCGCCCAGGCTGTAGCTGAAACCTATCCGCTGGGCAGCAAATCCTATATCGACCGCATCAAGAAAGCCCTCATCGACAAGGAATTGATCACCTTGGAAAAGGATGGAGTTTTCATCGCCGACTGTGTGTTCGAGCTTTGGTTTAAGAAGGAAATGATGTAAAATAGTACAGAATATAATCCCAAATGGCACCCAAAGGGTAGTAGCCTTGAAATTGGTAAACGTATTCTGGTCGATGTTGATAGGGAGAACGGTATAAGTATATACGTTGTTCAAATTGTTGCAATTGTTGAAAGCCATGTCACCGATACGCTCCAATGTGCTAGGAACTCTTACTTCCTGTAGTTTACTACAACCATCGAAAATGCTCTCTGCAATGGTGGTTAAGCCTGGGAGACTGATACTCTCTAGATTTGAGCAAGACTGGAATGCATTCAGGAATTCAAAGAATGTAAAAGGGGATAAATGCATGAAAGCTTAAGAAAAACACTTATTTAGAGGATTTCTGGCAAAAAAAATACATAAAATTTGCATATTCCATCAAAAAGTTGTTACTTTGCACTCCATAATAAAGAATGTATTTATTAATTTAACAGAGAGAGATATGCACAAAAACATCATCCGTTCTTGGCATCTGCTATGCATAGTAGGATGCTTGATGATAACTTTGTCTAACCCAGTTGCAGTATTGGCACAAACGGGAGAGATAAAATTATCTGTTTCCTTCAAGGAGAAAACTCTTTCGTCTATTTTGGACTACATCACCAAGAATAGCGATTATTCCATCAATTACACCAATGAGGTAAGGAACTATCCCGACAAGATGGTTGTCTCATTCGATGAAGCTACAGTAGAAAAAGCCGTTCAAGACTTGTTGAGCAAGACACCATTTACCTACAGCGTGAATGGTAAGTCTATCCGTGTATTCCGCTTGGACACCGGCCAAAAAGGTTCATTTTTCATAAAGGGTGTAGTAAAGGATACCGAAGGTGAGTTCATCCCTAACGCAACCATAAGGATAAAAGGTTCGCGAGAAGGTACCATCGCCGACACTGAAGGTAAGTTTACCTTATCTACCAATGTTTCTAACGGCGAGCTCATCGTGTCTGCCATCGGATATGCGCCCATGACCGTGAAATATAACAACGGCCGCCCAGTTAACGTCATCCTCAAGGAAGAGGGCAACCAACTTGGCGAGGTAGCAGTCATCGCATACGGTAGCCGTACTCGCCGTGATATGTTAGGCTCAGTCTCTTCCTTGAAGGGTGAAGCTCTCAAAGACGTACCAAGTTCCTCAATCGAAACCTTATTGCAAGGCAAGATGGCAGGTGTCGATGTATCCAACCTCTCAGGTCAGCCTGGCGGAAACGGCTCCAAGATTGTCATTCGAGGCTTTAGTTCCCTTAATCAGCAAGGTGTCAACGACGGTTCTCCGTTGTTTGTCGTTGACGGTGTCCCTGTCCAATCTTCTTCTACCTATACAGGAGGTATCAACCCACTTTCTTCTCTTGACCCTTCCAACATCGAGTCGGTCGAGGTTTTGAAGGATGCCACTTCCGCATCACTTTATGGCTCTCGTGCAGGTAATGGCGTCATCCTCATCACTACCAAGAAAGGTAAGAGTGGTAAGGTTGAATTTAACGCCAACGTATCCCAGTCTTTCTCTTGGCTCCCTGCCACCCCAACCCAGTTGCGTGGTAATGGTGAGCGCTTGATGAACCTTCTCTTGGCAAAGAACCAACGTGTCGGCGAATATGACTGGACGACCGATAAGGTTATCTTCCCGAATAATTACAAGGACACATGGGGATGGGATCCAAACAGTTATGGTGCATACGACTACCTTTGGAATAAGGGTAACATCACCACAGACGATTCCAACAAGATTCCTTCGTTAGCACAGGATTCCCTCAATACTTTCTATAATAACAGCACCAACTGGTGGAAGTATGCTTTTCGTGTCGGCCAGGTGACCAAGGCCGACCTTTCCATCTCCGGGGGCAACGACAATGTACGCTACATGGTAGCCGCAGGTATCTACAACGAGAAAGGTATCATGATCAACTCCAGTTTCTTGCGAGCCAACCTCATGTCCAATCTTGACTTCAAGATTACCCCAAAGGTAGATGCCTATACTCGCATCAACTTATCTTACACTGACCAAAAAGCAGCTACCACAGGCAAGGTACAAGGTCTCACTATTGATCCGAAGTTACAATCCACCCTCTTGCCAGGAAAAGGAAGCATCGCTGAAAAGACCGCTATGCAATCCTTGAGAGGAATCAATGGAGTGAACTCCAACTACAATATTCGATTGAGCGGTGGACTCAACTATAACATCATCAAGGGGTTGAAGCTCTCGCTCTCGGCCGCTATCGACCACTACAACACTCGTCTCAATACCTTTACGCCAGACTATCTGACCTACAAGAAATTATCCAAGTCAGAAGGACAGAACATCGGCATGACGATGATTCAGAGCGAGAACTATCTCACCTATAAGTTCGACCTCAAGGAAAAGCACTTCTTCGAGTTGATGGGCGGTTTCTCCTACAACCGTGACCAGCTCAACACTGTTGGCGGTTCTGCCTATGGCGGCCCTACCAACCAAATCCACTATGTAGGTGAGGAATGGCCATCATTACGCCAAGACGAATATGGCACCTATGAGGCATTGCAGACGTACAACAGCAACCAGGAAGTACAAGAGATGATGAGTCTCTTCGGTCGCTTGGCATACAACTACAAGCACAAGTACCTTGCAGAATTTTCCCTTCGTTCCGACGGTTCTTCTGTCTTCGGTAGCAACGTGAGATGGGGAACATTCCCTGCTGTGGGCTTGGGCTGGACATTCAGTGACGAACCATTCATGAAAAATCTCTGGTGGCTCAGCTTCGGTAAGTTCCGTGCATCTTGGGGACGCTCTGGTCAGAAGTTCAACGAGGCTTACCTTGCGTTGGGAACCATGAGTAGCAGCAACACATTCTTAGGTAATTCAGGTTTGATACCAGGACTTCTCGCAAACAACCAGCTCACTTGGGAGAAAAACGACCAATATGACTTAGGTCTCGACCTTCAGCTCTTCAACTATCGCTTGCAAGTGAAGTTGGATTACTACTACAAATACTCCCATGCCTTGCTGATGCAGACCTCAACCCCAGGAAACTTCTTCTTGGCAGACAAGATGTGGAACAACTCTTCCGCCATATCCAACGAGGGTATTGAGTTTGAGATTTCCGCAGATATCATCAAACGAAAGAACTGGCAGTGGACACTGGGCTTCAACATCTCTCACGACCGCAACCTCTTCCGCAAGTCATACGGAAGTGAGGACTTGAGCGACAAGGTATTGGGCCGCCCAGTCTATGGCATCTACACCTATCACGACGAGGGCATCGTACAGGATGACTCCCAGATACCATATTATTACAACGCATCAGGTAAGCTCGTACCATTGAGTTTCAATAACAGCGAGAACTATCAGTTGCGTGTGGGTGGTCGTAAAATCAAGGACTTCAATCAGGATGGAACCATCAACAACAACGACAAGTACTATGCAGGCAGTACCTTGCCAAGTGCCTTCGGGGGTATCAGCAACCGTATTTCGTACAAGAACTGGACACTCGACATGATGATGAGCTATACCATTCGACGCAAAATGATGAACATGGTGAAGAACTCTGCATTCAACTTCACCAAGACCTTCGGCACCATCATGGCAGATCCAAGCAAGGTAACCTTCTGGCAGAAGCCTGGCGATGAAACCGACTATCCATCCTTGGAGTTCGCAGACCAAGGCTACATAGGACAGTTTGATGGCGACATCGACTCCAATATCGAGAATGTCAACTATCTACGTCTCAAGTCCATTACCTTATCTTATGAGATGCCTGCCAAGTGGTTTAAAAACAAAATCAAGGGACTGAGCCTATATGTCACAGGTCAAAACCTCTTCTTGTGGACCAACTACTCAGGTACAGACCCTGAAGTCGTTGATCCTTACACAGGCAAGGATACGGGTCAGCAGTACCCATTGAACCGTTCAGTAACATTTGGCTTTAACTTAAAATTTTAACAAGACATGAAGAAGAAACTATTTATAGCCGCCATCTGTGCGGCAGGATTGGTGTCATGCGACTTGGAGCAGATTCCAGAGAACCAAGTCACCTTCAACAATGCATTCAAATCAGAAAATGAGTTGAATGCCACTACATCCTCCATACTATTCTTCGAGAACGCCTTCTTAGGCAAAAACGATGCCTTCATCGCAGCAGGTGCCAAGGCTGACAATCTCGGTTGGAACAATGAACTACGTGATTGGAACCCACGCTATGCCAAAGACCAAGATGGTCAGTGGACTGGTCTCTACAACGTTATCTATGAGTCAAACTTACTCCTTGACAACATTGGCAAGACAAAAGGTTTGTCGGAAGAACGCTATAATTTCCACAAAGGACAAGCCTACTTTGCCATGGGACTTTCCTATTTTTTCTTGGCACAACGATACGGCGACTGCGTGATCACCAAGAATTCCACCGACATCGTGATGTATGGTCGATCTCCGATGATAGACGTACTCAACAAAGCTATCAGCAGTGCAGAGGCTGCTTTCAGCATCTTGCCAACATACGACAAACTAAGAGGTTTGAACAACACTTCCATCACGAGCCGTCAATATGCCTCCAAAGGCAACAGTGCCGCTCTTCTGGCTCAGATTTACGCTTGGAAAGGTAGTGTAGAAGAACTTTACGGTTTACAAGGCAACCCTAAGGAAGACTATCAGAAAGCCATCGACTACGCCACTCTCTTGATAGAAGGTAAAGTGGGCAACTATAGCTTATGCTCTTCTCCTGAAGAACTCTGCCGCAAGCTTTCCCATCCAGAAGAGACAAATCCAGAAGCTATCTTCACCTTGACATTCGACAAGGCACGTTCTGAGGACAGTCAAACACCAAACGACGTGGCAACAGCCTACCTCAGCTGGCCAGTAAAAGAGACAGCACAGATGGGTAACATTCCATACGACAACTATCTTCAACTCTACCCTTCTACCGTCGAGGAAATGTACCCAGACCCATCCGACCAACGTAAGCAAGCCTTCTTCTACGACATCGACAACCCTGTGGAGGTAGATGGTATCCAATATGCCATCCCTTACAAGTTCCGGGAGTGTATCTACACCCAAAACGAGTTCTCAGAGACAGGCAAAGACTTTCGTTCACTGAATGCGGACTACGTGTATTGGCGACTTGCTGACATTATCCTGCTCCGTGCAGAATGTTACAACAAGTTAGGACAGACAGACCTTGCCATCGCAGACCTCAACACCATCCGTAATCGTGCCGGTGCGGAAGCTTATCCATCCATCTATGATGACGGCGACCTCAAGAAAGCCATCTTCAAGGAACGTGAAAAGGAGTTATTTGGCGAGAACGATGAGCGTTACTATGACATCATCCGCAACAACTACATTTTGGAGGAATTACACGGCAAGTTCCAGACCTTGACCGCTAACGACATCCAGAATGGTGCTCTCTTCCTTCCAATTCCAAGCAACGCTTATTCTGATCGTGACGGAAAGGTAACAAACACTATGATACGCCAGACCATCTACTGGATGCGCTACATGTAAATCATCTTAAAATAAAGAAAACAAGAAAATGAAAAAGATATTTCTCCTAATAGTAGTAGTGGTAGCAACCTTAGGGTTCACCACCTCCTGCACCAAGTATAACTTCGCCGACACTGGTACATCCGTCGGCTATCACGATTGCACCATGTGGGACTATTTCAAGCAAGATTCCTACAACTGGGACTCTCTCGTAATCATGGCAGAGCACGCTGGTCTCCAAGAGATATTTATGGGCACCAGTTCCTATGGCAAAAACTTGACAGTGTTTGGCATGACCAACCACAGCATTCGCCGTTATCTTTTGCAGAATGGTTATGAACAGATAGCAGATGTACCCGTAGAGGACTGTCGTAACTTCATCCTTTCCTCCATCATCGAGGGCAATCAAGTTATCCAACTCGACGACTTTACACCTGGCATTGCCTCAACTGATCCGAGTACAGTCATCGGACAAGGTGGTAAGACATACACGATGCTCTCTGGAAAACAGCTTTGGATTTACACCTATCGTGAACCATACGGAGGTGTGCCACAGGCTGGCCCTAAGAAAATCTATCTTGCCTCCGAAGCTGCAGGAAAAACCAGCGAGGTTGCTTCCTGCAACATTATGACTCAGACAGGAGTCGTACACGCTTTAAGTTATGATTTCACTCCAACAGATTTTTAACAAAATGAAAAGATTATATAGTAAAATCAGTTTCGTGGCAATCACCCTCATCTCACTAATATCACTATCGAGTTGCCATAATATGCCTGTAGGCTATCTCAAGGCTGAAAACGCAGGATATGAACCAGATACCTTGGTTGCCTATCAGGAAGTAGATGAATATGCCCCTCAAGTAACCGACAATTCTCCTTGGACTTCGTATGCTATCCAAGGCGTAGCAGGTACAGTGCCTATCACCTACGAGTTTTACGACGTAGAAGCTACAGAGGGAGGTGATGCCGCTGCTTTCCGTCAAGCCATCCAGGAAGGAACCATCCGTCTTCAAGGTAGTTTGATTCAAGTATTCTATGCTGCCTCCAAGAACTTACCTGTAGGTAGATATAGCATCAGCTTGAAAGTGCAGAACGAGGATCACTCTGCCCTTCTTCCACACATCTTCACAGTCATCATCAAGAAGAACGAGTTCGGAGATTGGGACAATGGTTCCTATGGAGACGAAGACACCAACTATACATCATTAAGAACTAAATAGAAGAAAAGATATGATAAAAAATATTAGTATATTGCTCTTTGCAGCAATTCTCTCTCTCTTCAACCTTGAGCCTTGCATGGCTCAAGGCAAGAGTAAAGAAGATGTACCAACAGATGCCACCACACAAAGTGGCATTCGTTTTTTCCAAGGCTCTTTCCAGCAAGCCCTCAACGAGGCTAAGAAGCAGCATAAGCCTTTGTTTGTTGATTTCTATGCCCAATGGTGCGGGCCTTGCAAACGCATGGCAAAGACCATTTTCACTCAAGACTCCATCGGAAAGTACTTCAACGAGAAGTTCATCAGCATACAGATTGATGCCGAAAAGCCAGAGAATGTTGCCATTGCCAAACAATACAAGATTGAGGCATTTCCTACCTTGGCATTCATCGCCAATGACGGAAAGGCAATCTCCATATCTGTAGGTGCGATGGGAGCAAGGGAATTGTTGGAAGCTGGCAAAACCGCCGCGGGCGATGTCATCGGATTTAAGGAACTCTACGAACAATACCGTGCCAACCCTTCCGACTTGGACATCCAACAGAAGGTACTACAACAAGCCCCTAAGTTTCTTATGGCACAAGAAGGCATGGATGCCGAGAAATGGGTAGTCAGAATCAGAAAGATGTTCAGTGCCTATATCCAAGCCAAGTTAGGTCCAAGTCTCATCAACCGTACAGACTATCTCATCATCACACAATTAGGTGGCGACGACATCGAACAGCAACAAAAGATAGCTGACTTCATCAACACCAATCTTCCAGCTTGGCAGAAAAATGTCGGCGATGCTGCTGCCTATTATGTCATTGAGTATAATGACAAGCGCATCGAGGACCTTGCCAAGGAAGGAAATCTAAGCTACAAGGACTATGTGGCTAAGATTTCCGGGGAGTACAAGCCTTCCTATTCCGTTATTTCCTTCGTTGGTAATTTCGACCCAGCCAAGTCGTCTGCCAAATATGCCGATGCCATCTATGTCATCTACAAGGACAAGGATATCAAGAAGTACTTGGAGCTGATGGACGAATACTTCAAGTTGATGGGTGAGAACGCCACACCGGCCGACTATGGTAAGGCTGCACAGAATCTTTATTACGCAGCTGGCAAGAAACTCGCTCCTGCCGACCACGAGATTGCCATCAATTGGGTGGAAAAAGCATTGACAGGTGAAACATCCGTCGTTGACCGCATCAACTACCTCGTCATGATTGGCGACAGCTACACGGCGATAAAAAAGTATGAGGATGCTACCAAATACTATCGCCAAGGTTACGTGGAGTCGCTTCAACTCAACAATATGACACAAGTACAGGCTATGATTCAGGCTACTATTGCCCGCAAGTTAGCTACACTTGAACTCTTACAGAAATAAACGGTTTGAAAAGATAAACAGAATGAAAAGATCTATCTATACTCTTGCATTACAGATGGTAATTACCATCTGTATGCTATTCGTACCGATTTGCAGTCAGGCACAAATCAACGGTTTAGTACAAGGTAAACTCCCTAACGGACTCACCTATTATATATTGCGTGACCCAAGCAACGCTGGAGAGGTAAACTTTTATTTGTACCAAAATGTGGGTGCTATCTTGGAGACAAACAAGCAATATGGTTTGGCACATTTCTTGGAACACATGGCGTTCAATGCCACCGAACACTTTCCTCATGGAGTCATGACTTACCTCCGTGACCACAGTTTGGTATTCAATGCCCAAACAGGCATTAACGAGACCCGATTTCAAGTCAACAATGTACCTGTAGCAGACAGTGAAGTGACGGCATCTATGATGTTGTTGCTCAAAGATTGGTGCAATGGCATCAAGATACTACCCAAGGATGTGGAAAAGGAAGCAAACATCATCTCGGAGGAATGGAGACAAAGTCGCAACGTCAACAAGCGCTTGACGGAAGCCATCGCTCCTTACATCTACAATCACAGTGATTATGCCACCCATAACGTCATCGGTTCAGAAAAACAGATTCATAGTTACACAGCCAAGGACATCAAGACTTTCTACCAGCAGTGGTATCGCCCAGAGTTGCAGTGTGTCGCCATTATCGGTGATATCGAGCCTACAGAATACGAGAAAGAAGTAAAACGTATCTTCGGGGCAATTCCTGCCTCCAAGAAACCTATAACGAGGGAGAATGCACTCGTCCCAGAAAATGACACACCCCTCTACTACCGTTTCATTGACAAGGAGAACACTTCGAATTCCATCGGTATTTACCAACGTAACCTTGCTATAACAGACCCTACGAAACGTGATGTAGTGGGCGACCAACTCAAGGCTCGCCTCTTCCAACGCTTAGCTTCCCAGGAATTGGCTATGCTGCGCAATGATGCAAAGGAAGAATTCATCACAGCCACCGTCAGTTACTCACCATTGGTGCGTCAATATGACCAGAACGCCTGGGACTTCGTACCATATGCTGGCAAGGAACAAGCAGCCCTCAAACAAATCCTTGCTATTCGTGAGCGTATCTATCGCCAAGGATTCGATAGCGAAGAGTTTGAGCAAGCCAAGGAAGCCCTCTACAATGAGATGAAACCTCTGATGGAATCTGATAACCTGGGAACTCCCGACAACTGGATGGATGTTTTCAAACAGAACTATCTGTATGGTATGCCGCTGGAATCCTTCCATCAACAGATCAGACGTTCCGTGGAGAGTTTAGTAGATATGGAGGTAGAAGATCTAAATGCTTGGGTTCGTTCCTGGATGAACGACAAAAACCTCAGTTTCATTACCTATTCAGCCAATCCATCCGACATGAACGTGCCATTAGCACAGTTCCAAAAGATTTTGGCTGAAGTAAAGGAAGACCCCATATTGGCTTTCGACAAACCTGCATCCATCAGTCAACTCATTGACTACAAAATTACACCAGGAAAGATTAACAAGAGTACACTCATTAAGGACATGAATGTAACCGAATGGACCCTTAGCAATGGTGCCAAAGTACTCTACAAATACCTGCCTGATGCAAGAAAGACAATATACTTTGTCGGTTCTGCGATGGGTGGTAACTCATTGGTTACCTCAAAGGATCTCCCCTCAGAGAAAGCAATGCAGTCGCTCATTATGCAATCTGGTCTATACAAGTACAGCCGTAATCAACTCTACGAATGGCTACAGAATAAAGACATCCAACTTTCACTCTCCATCAATGACTACACCGATGGTGTAGGTGGAAATACGACTGTGGCACATGCAGAAGGCTTCTTCCAGTACCTCCACTTAGTGTTGACTAAACAGAATTTCAATCCAGCTGTTTTTAATAAGTTTGTGGAGAAAAGCAAGTACCTCTATTCCAATAGGAGCAAGACGGGCATGAGTGCCGTACAAGATTCCATCAACACCATCTTATACCCACCGTCAGAAGACAACCCACGTGAAGACCTGGCATTTTATAATCGTATGAGACTTCAAGATCTACCACGTCTCTTTAACGACCGTTTCGGCAATGCCGCCTATTTCACCTTCTGCTTAGTAGGTGCTTTGCCAGAACAAGAAGCACGCCAGATAATAGAGAAGTATGTGGCTTCCTTGCCTGGGACGCCAGGAGTAGCACCACGTCAGTACAAGTTAAAGAACATCTCTTCACCAAAACGTGAAATAACTTGTGAGTTGGAAGCAGATTTGGAAGGCGACTTAGGAGAAATAGAATTATCTTTCACCAACGACAAACCACTTTCTGCCAAGGAACAAATTGCCCTCAATGTGGTGAAAGATCTGGTACAAGCTCGCCTCTTCGATGAACTTCGCGAGAAAGAAGGTGGAGTATATTCCATTGCCGTAGATGCCGACTACCAACAAGTACCTCGTTTCATGGAAGAGTTGAAGATTCATTTCACAACTGAACGTGAGAAAGCTACCAGGATGAAACAACGTGCTTATGAAATCTTGGCTGAGATTCGTACAAATGCTTTCACGGAAGAAAACTTCAAGAAAGTGTATATACCATTAGTCATTGAGCAAGAGGCACAACAGAAAGCTGAGAGAGAGACAACGGAAAGCACAGAAGAGACTGATCCAATGCTTTGGATTGCCATACTCAATGCTTACGTTGAGGGACAGAAAGACAAACCAGAGGTAAGTAACTTTAGGGACATAACACGACAAGATGTAGCAGATGTCCTTGACAAGCTCATGAAGGGAGCAAAGAAACGAGACATCACCGTTAAGTCAAGGCTAGAGCAACAATCCGATTTCTAAAGTCTATTTTTACTCATAAAAGTTCCACTACCAATAACTTGTAGGGGAAATTAGGGGACATTCTCCTCTAATTTCCCCTAATTTTTCAATTTAGAGTTTTTTCCAAATAGACACTCATGAAAAAGTTGTGCAAGACTATGTGAAGTTTCATGCTACATATCGTCTTTAAGGAAACTTTGTTATTTCTCAAACTGAAATTGTTCCAGTTTCAATCCATGCTTGGTCAAAGCCTCTATTTGAGGAACCAATGTGGTAAAGTGAGCAGACTCCATGTGAGTTTTCAGCACCTTAGCATTCTGCCAAGTCTCACATATCATCATCACGCCATCACGAGTACCACTAACGAAATAATCATAGGCAATGTTGCCTTCTTCATCCAATGACTTTTCCACTAACTCCTGACACAGGGCATTAAGTTGCTCCATATCCACTCCTTCTTTCACTTCAAAAAATACATTCAGTCTTATCATGTCTGTAATATTTAAATTTATACTTTCAAATACTGTCGGTGCAAAAGTACTGAATAATACTGAAAGTCATCTATTTTTAAATGATTTTTTAATATCTTTTGCCTCATATAAACAAAAAGCCCAGCGAAAGAGCAACAATATGACAAATTTAGGACCTAAAGCCAAAGAACATTCTCGGTCGCCATTTGTTTCGCATGAGTTGGAGATGTTCTTCATCGTCTGCCACCAAGAAATTATAAACCGCTGTGGCACCAGCAAACTTGTTGCACCACGATTAGATGTCGGCACATCTTCCTATCACACTGCTAACTTTTATTTCTTATAGTACAAAAAGTCTTCCTTAAAAGTGTATTTTGATAAAACATATCAAACAAACAGAATGTTTTTCCATAACCAATCGACCTTTACTACATCCCCACTTACTCTTCCATATCGAAAAAAATATAATTTTTATTCAATACAACGATTATATTGAATATTTTTATTACCTTTGCGATGTAGAAAAGGAAGAGCCGGCAGGCTCCTAACCACATACCGGTGAAGAGTGGTGAAGAGTGGGTGAAGAGTGAACAAAAACTCTTCACCACGCCAAATGCCTTGTTTATAGGCATTTACAAAGGAAAGGTGAAGAGTGAAGAGTTTCTGGCTCTTCGCCGTAATAAAAAATATAAGGAATAATGGACATTAAAGGTATTTATCATGCTGACGCCAATCGCTATAGCGATGCAGAAGCGCTCTACAAGAGATGCGGCAAGAGTGGTATCTTGCTGCCTAAAATAAGTTTGGGATTCTGGCACAACTTCGGAGAGGTAGATCCTTACGAAAGAAGTCGTGCCATCACTCACTATGCCTTCGACCATGGTATCACCCACTTCGACCTGGCTAACAACTATGGACCTCCATACGGAAGTGCAGAGGAAACGATGGGCAGACTGATGAAAGATGATTTCAAACCCTATCGTGATGAACTCTTTATATCAACCAAAGCAGGTTATGATATGTGGGAAGGTCCTTACGGCAACTGGGGTTCCCGTAAGTATCTGATGGCCAGTCTGAATCAGAGTCTCAAGAGAATGAATCTCGAGTATGTTGACCTCTTCTACAGCCACCGCTACGATCCGAACACACCGCTCGAAGAAACCCTTCAAGCCATGGTAGACATCGTGAAGCAAGGCAAAGCTCTTTATCTCGGCATCAGCCGCTGGCCACTGGAAGCCCTGAAGTTTGCTGACCAATATCTGAAGGAGCGCGACTGTCCGCTGCTCATTTTCCAGGACAGACTCAACATGCTCGACCATGCGCCACAAGAGAATGGAACCTTAGATTATTGCGCAGAAAACGGCATCGGTTTCATCTCGTTCTCACCTCTGGCACAGGGACTTCTCACCGACCGATATCTCAACGGAATACCGGCAGACAGCCGTATGGCAAAAGAGCATTTTCTGAAACACTCTGCTCTAACTCCAGAACTGCTGGAACAGCTCAAGAAATGGAACGCAGAAGCAGGAGAAAGAGACGAAACACTCGCCGAAATGGCACTTGCCTGGATATTGCAGCAGAAAGGTGTAACCAGCGTATTGGTAGGAGCCAGCTCTACCGCCCAACTGGAAAAGAACATGAAGTGTGTGCATGCTAAGACATTAAATTCATAAAAAACTTGCATTTTATTTTGTTATGTGCCAAAATAAATGTAATTTTGCACCTTGAATAGGGTTATACCTTATTATATTTAAGAAAAGAAACATAATTATTAGATAAAACAATGGAATACAACTTCAGAGAAATCGAGAAGAAATGGCACCAGAAATGGGTCGAGAACAAGACCTACAAGGTGACTGAGGATGAAAACAAGAAGAAATTCTATGTGCTCAACATGTTCCCTTATCCATCAGGAGCAGGTTTGCACGTAGGTCACCCACTTGGTTATATCGCTAGCGATATCTATGCACGCTACAAGCGTTTGAACGGATTTAACGTACTGAACCCTATGGGTTACGATGCTTACGGATTGCCTGCAGAGCAGTATGCTATCCAGACAGGTCAGCACCCAGAGGTTACTACCGTAGCCAACATCAACCGCTATCGTGAGCAGCTCGACAAAATCGGCTTCTCTTTCGACTGGGACCGCGAGGTTCGTACCTGCGACCCTAAGTATTACCATTGGACTCAGTGGGCTTTCCAGAAGATGTTCAACTCATTCTTCTGCAACAGCTGCCAGAAGGCTCAGCCTATCGAGAAGCTCATCAAGCGCTTCGAGGAGAAGGGTTCTGCTGACTTGAACGTAGCTCAGAACGAGCAGATTGACTTCACTGCCGAGGAGTGGAACAGCTACGACGACGTGAAGAAGCAGCAGATTCTGATGAACTACCGCATCGCTTACCTCGGCGAAACCATGGTTAACTGGTGCCCAGGTCTGGGTACTGTGCTTGCCAACGACGAGGTAGTAAACGGCGTAAGTGAGCGTGGCGGTTACCCTGTCATCCAGAAGAAGATGCAGCAGTGGTGTTTGAGAACATCTGCTTACTCTCAGCGTCTGCTCGACGGTTTGGAAACCATCCAGTGGAGCGACAGTATCAAGGAAACACAGAAGAACTGGATTGGCCGTTCTGAGGGTACAGAGGTAGTATTCTCTGTAAAGGACAGTGACGTGAAGTTCACCATCTTCACTACCCGTGCCGATACTATGTTTGGTGTAACCTTCATGGTTCTGGCTCCAGAGAGCGAATATGTTCAGCAGGTAACTACTGCCGAGCAGAAGGAAGAGGTAGAGAAATATCTCGACTACGTGAAGAAGCGTACCGAGTTGGACCGTATGGCTAACCACAGCGTAACAGGTGTATTCTCAGGAAGCTACGCCATCAATCCATTCACCGGCGAGGCAATCCCAGTATGGATTTCAGAATATGTATTGGCAGGATATGGTACAGGTGCCATCATGGCTGTGCCAGCTCACGATAGCCGTGACTACGCTTTTGCCAAGCACTTCAACCTGCCTATCATTCCTCTTATCGAGGGTGCTGATGTTTCAGAGGAGAGCTTCGATGCCAAGGAAGGCATCGTAACCAACTCACCTGTAGCAGGAAAGAGCAGCATGGATGGTTTCTCTCTGAACGGACTCACCGTGAAGGAGGCTATCGCAGCTACCAAGAAGTTTGTTACCGAGAAGGGCATCGGCCGAGTAAAGGTAAACTATCGTCTCCGTGACGCCATCTTCTCACGTCAGCGCTACTGGGGTGAGCCATTCCCTGTATATTACAAGGACGGAATGCCACAGATGGTTCCAGAGGAGTGCCTGCCACTCGAATTGCCAGAGATTGAGACCTACAAGCCAACAGAGACTGGCGAGCCACCATTGGGCAGAGCCAAGAAGTGGGCTTGGGATACAGAGAAGAAAGAGGTGGTTGACAAGAGCCTCGTAGATAACAAGACTGTATTCCCACTGGAGCTCAACACTATGCCAGGTTTCGCAGGTTCTTCTGCTTACTACCTGCGCTACATGGATCCTCACAACGATGAGGCACTCGTAGGCAAGAAGGCTGATGAGTACTGGCAGAACGTGGACCTCTACGTAGGTGGTTGCGAGCATGCTACCGGTCACTTGATTTACTCTCGTTTCTGGAACAAGTTCCTCTTCGACCTCGGCGTAAGCTGCAAGGAAGAGCCATTCCAGAAGCTGGTGAACCAGGGTATGATCCAGGGCCGCTCTAACTTCGTTTACCGCATCAACAGCGATGACCACGACAAGGCTCCTGTATTCGTAAGCCTGAACCTGAAGAAGGATTACGACGTAACTCCTATCCACGTAGATGTAAATATCGTAAGCAACGATGTATTGGATATCGAGGCATTCAAGGCTTGGCGCCCTGAGTATCAGAACGCTGAGTTCATCCTGGAGGATGGCAAGTACATCTGCGGATGGGCCATCGAGAAGATGTCTAAGAGTATGTTCAACGTGGTGAATCCAGATATGATTGTCGAGAAGTATGGTGCTGATACCCTGCGTCTCTACGAAATGTTCCTGGGTCCTGTAGAGGCCAGCAAGCCTTGGGATACCAACGGTATCGACGGTTGCCACCGCTTCCTGAAGAAGTTCTGGGGCTTGTTCTATGAGAACCGCTCAGACAACTTCCTTCCATCAGCCGACGAGGCAGCGAAACCAGAGAGCCTGAAGAGCGTTCACAAGCTCATCAAGAAGGTAAGTGAGGATATCGAGAAGTTCTCTTACAACACTTCTATCTCAGCCTTCATGATTGCCGTGAACGAACTCGGTCAGCAGAAGTGCCGCAACAAGGAACTCCTGAAGGATCTCGTCATCCTCATCGCTCCATTCGCTCCACACATAGCAGAAGAGTTATGGGAGGCACTTGGCGAGCAGGGCAGCGTCTGCGATGCAGCATGGCCTAAGTATGATGAGCAGTATCTGAAGGAGAACGACATGCAGCTCACCATTTCCTTCAACGGTAAAGCTCGTTTCCAGATGACTTTCCCTGTGGATACTCCTAACGAGGAAATCCAGAAGCAGGTATTGGCAGACGAGAAGAGCCAGAAGTACTTGGAGGGATTCAACGTATTGAAGGTAATCATCGTACCAAAGAAGATCGTCAACGTGGTGTTGAAAAAGTAATTTATTGATAATATACAGAAGGTCGTCTCATCTAAAAATGGGCGACCTTCTGTGCTTTAAAAATACGAGGAAAATATTATGCAAATAGCAATCAGTCAAACAATTAAGAATGAGTGCAAGGATTATTTCTACATCACCCTTGGACTCTTGCTTTACACATTTGGATGGACCATTTTTCTGCTTCCATACCAGATAGTAACGGGTGGCGTAACGGGTATCGCAGCCGTGATTTACTACGGCACGGGAATACCTATCTATTTGTCTTATTTTCTCATTAATGCCGCCTTGCTGCTTGCAGCGCTGAAGATTCTGGGATTCAAGTTCATGGTGAAGACCGTCTATGCCATCATCATGCTCTCCGTGTTCCTGGCGCTGGCGCAAGACTGGATGATAGGTGAAGATGGCAAGATGGTGCAGATATTGGGAGAGGGACAGGACTTCATGTCGCTCATCATCGGCTGTCTGTTTACGGGTTTATCACTCGCCATCGTCTTTCTGCATAATGGAAGTACAGGTGGAACGGATATCATTGCTGCCATCGTCAACAAATATCACAACATCTCGCTGGGCCGTGTGCTCATCTTCGTGGATCTCCTCATCGTGGGCAGTTCATTCTTTGTCTTCAATGCGAAACCAGAGTTTACCACGATAGATGCCGTTAGAAAGGTAGTATTCGGTCTCTGTACGATGGTGATAGAAAACCTGGTACTCGACTATGTGATGAATGCCAAGCGAGAAAGTGTGCAGTTTATGATATTCAGCAAGAAATATCAGGAGATAGCCAATGCCATCGGTATGCAGATGGATCATGGCGTAACCATTCTCGATGGCCACGGCTGGTACACGGGCAACGAGATGAAAGTGCTCTGTATTCTGGCAAAGAAGAACGAGAGCGTCACCATCTTCCGTATCGTCAAGATCATCGACCCAAATGCCTTTGTAAGTCAGAGTTCCGTAATCGGTGTGTATGGCGAGGGATTTGATGAGATGAAGGTGAAAATCAAAGATAAAGACATTAAAACAATTAAAAGTTAAAAGTTTATAGCGGCTTCGCCGTATAGCAAGAAGCACTATTGCAAGAATGCCCTATAAACTATTAACTATAAATTATAAACTTATGAAAAGGATAGTTTTTGCAACAAATAACCAGCATAAGCTCCAGGAGATTCGCGACATCCTGGGCAGCGACTACGAAGTAGTATCGCTGAAGGAGATAGGATGCGATGTGGATATTCCTGAAACAGGCAACACATTGGAAGAGAATGCCTTGCAGAAGGCGCAGTATGTTTATGACCATTACCACGTAAGTTGCTTTGCCGATGATACCGGTCTGGAGGTAGAGGCACTAGATGGTGCCCCTGGTGTTCACAGTGCCCGCTATGCTGAGGGTACCGACCACGACAGTGAGGCTAACATGGCTAAGCTGTTGAGAGAACTGGATGGTAAGGAAAACCGCCAGGCCCGCTTCCGCACCGTTATCTGCTACATCGAGAAGCAGGATGTATGTCCTTGCGGCTGCACCAGCATCAAGAAAATCCACCAGTTCGAGGGTATCGTAAACGGCCATATCGCTACCGAGAAGCATGGTACCGAAGGCTTCGGCTACGACCCAATCTTCGTTCCTGAAGGATATGACCAGAGTTTTGCTGAGCTGGGTGAGGAAATCAAGAACGGCATCAGCCACAGAGCCAGAGCCGTGAAAAAACTCGTGGAATATCTGAAGAAATAATATGATCAATTCTCTTTCGATACTAATCCCTACATATAATAATGTATGCCTTGAGCTTGTAAAGTCCTTACAAGCTCAAGCCGCTGCATTGCCCGATTTCGAGTACGAAATTCTGGTGGCAGACGATGGCAGCACCGACCGCCTCACCATCTATGAAAACCGCGAGATACGCTCGCTACCCTACTGCCGCTATATCGAAAGAGAAAAGAACGTGGGCAGGGCGGCCATCCGCAACTTTCTGGCAGAAAAAGCCCTGCATCCCTGGTTGCTGTTCATAGATAGCAATATGCAAGTAATTCATCCTCAATATCTTACCACATACCTGCAATCAGAAGAAAGCGACGTTATCTATGGTGGATACCAGATTAAGCGAAACGATGAGAAATACCAACACAATCTGCGCTACATCTTTGAGTGCATCGGTACCCAGAATGCTGACTACAAGCAGCGCCAAGCCAATCCATACGGAGATTTCCATACCTCCAACTTTATGGTAAGGCAAGACATTATGCTGCAATATCCACTGGATGAGCGATTTATCACCTATGGCTACGAAGACGTGCTATGGGGAAAAACGCTCCAAGAAAACCAAATCAAGATATTGCATATAGACAATACATTGGGATATGAGAATTTCATCGGCAACATGAGTTTCCTCTATAAGACAGAAGAGAGCCTGCGCACCCTCAACCAGTTTAAGGAAGAACTGCAGGGCTACTCCAAAGTACTGGATTATGCCCTGAAAATGAAACGCTGGCATCTCTATCCATTCTGCCAAAAACTATATCCCCTGCTCAGTTTGCCAATAAAAGCTAGGCTCACAGGCAATAAACCCAGCATTTTCTGGTTTAATATATATAAGTTATTATACTATATACATTTAGACAGAAACATATAAAAACGTAGCATAACCCAATATGAACAAGAAGATATCAGTCATCATCATAGCGCTGCTGCTTCAGGTAGTACAACTGCAAGCAGCCATAGGCGACTGGAAAGCCTACATGGCGTACCACAACGTACAGGAGATAGAACAAGCCGGAAACCTGGTATTTGTCCAGGCTTCCAACAACCTATATGTCTACAATCAGAACGACCAGAGCATCCAGACATTCAGCAAGATAGACTATCTGAGCGCTTGCGACATCGAGCACATCGCCTACTGCCAAGCTGCCCATCGCCTGCTCATCCTCTATAGCAACTCCAACATCGACCTCATGAACACGAGTAATTATGAGGTTACCAATCTGGCAGATTACTATAATGCCTCTACCACAGGCGACAAGACCATCTATGATATCTATGTAAACGACAAATATGCCTACATGAGCAATGGTTTCGGCATCGTAAAAGTAAACGTGGCAGATGGAGAAATCAGCGATACATACAACTTAGGCTTCAAGGTAAACTGGTGCGAAATCAAGGATAATTGCATCTATGCCTATAGCCAAACAGATGGTCAATATCGCGCTCCCCTCTCAGTTAACTTGCTCGATAAGAACAACTGGAGCAAGGTGGGAGGCTATGCTGCAAAACAGCAAGCAGACAAGAGCGAACTCAAGCAGATGGTAAGCACGCTGAATCCTGGAGGACCAAAGTATAACTATTTTGGCTTCATGAAGTTTGCCAACAATCAACTGTATACTTGTGATGGTGGATTTGCAGTAGGCATCTCTAGAAAAGGCTGTATCCAGATGCTAAAGAATGAAGAATGGAACATCTATCCAGACGACAACATAAGCTCTAAGACAAATGTAACTTATGAAAATTTGGAATGTCTGGACTATGACCCTACTGATACAAGTCATATCTTTGTAGGAGGCAGAAATGGTCTCTACGAATACAAAAATGGAAACTTCGAAAAATATTATAACTACGAGAACTCTCCAATAGAAAGATATAATAACAGAAGCAAAGAATACGAGCTCATAACGGGAGTGAAATTTGACAAAGAGGGCAATCTTTGGATGCTGAATAGTCAAGCTCCGACTCAATCGCTTATAGAATTTACTAAAGATAAGCAATGGATAAGCCATCAGCTACCTGACTTGATGAAACTTGACGATGCAGGTTTTACCAATAAGAGTCTTGGCTTATTGGGAAATATGCTGATTGATAGCAGAGGCCTCTTATGGTTTGTCAATAACCACTGGATTGTACCTTCTCTCTATTGTTATCAGTTTTCTGAAGACAATTCGGAAGAAAGACTTAACGCTTTCACTAGTTTTGTAAATGAAGATGGAACAGAAGTATCAGTAGGTGCTGTGAGATGCGCAGCAGAAGACAAGGATGGCAATATCTGGATAGGCACCAGTGCTGGTCCTTTATTATTAGATCCTAACCAGATAACAGCATCTGCACCAACATTTACCCAAGTGAAAGTACCTAGAAATGATGGCACTAACTATGCAGACTATCTGCTGAGTGGAATAGACGTTTCTTGTATAGCTGTAGATGGAGCCAACCGCAAATGGTTTGGTACCAAAAAAAATGGCATATATCTTATCAGTGAGGATAATCTATCAGAAATACATCATTTCACCACACTTAATAGTCCTCTGCTTTCCAACGGAATAGAATCTATCGCCATCAATGAAAAAACGGGCGAAGTATTTATTGGAACAGACAAAGGTCTATGCTCATATATGTCTGACTCCAGTACTCCAAACGAAAGCATGACTTCTGATAATGTGTGGGCTTATCCTAATCCTGTAAAACCTGACTACACAGGACTTATAACCATAGTAGGACTGAGCCAAAACGCCGATGTCAAGATACTTACTTCGAATGGTAGGATAGTAAATGAAGGCAAGAGTAATGGCGGTACATACACCTGGAATGGTTGTGATGCTAATGGGAAAAAAGTAGCCAGTGGCATATATATGGTTGCTACTGCCACTAATGATGTGGAAAAAGGCACTGTCTGCAAAATAGCTATTATAAAGTAATAATGAGACAACTGACGTATGTAAGTTATATAAAAATATGGGCAATGATAATCGTGGTATTTTATCATTGCCTTTGCGGCTATAGCAATATATGGGGTGAAGAATATTCTTGGCAAACAGTACCCACATGGTATCATCTATCCCATATATTGGTATATTTCCACATACCCATTTTTACCCTAATGAGTGCATATTTATACGGACATTTAAGTTGCTCAGGCAGATACCAAAGTTCGTGTTCCTTTATCTGTAAAAAGACAAAACGCCTCCTTATACCATATATCGTGTGGGGCTTACTCATCTGTATCATTCAAAAATGGGACTTGACATATTTACTATGTGGAATATCACATCTATGGTACTTATTCTTTTTATTTGAAGCCTTTATCATATTCCATTTCATCAATAAAATTCCTCATTGGAGCAAATACATTTTACTTATATCCTTATATTCAGCGTGTTGTATTATCAACTATTATAATCCGACTCCCTTTATGGGAATAGGTTATTTTGTTAGATATATGCCCTATTTCATCATAGGCTATTATATATACTTCATCTTAGAAAGAGACATCATAAAGAAAAAGGTTGCTTCTTATACAGCAATCGCATGCTCACTTCTATTTGCACTAGAGTATGTATTAGACAACAACAAATTCATACTCGCAGGATTGAGCCTCCTCCTCATTATCTGCATCACCATCCTAAGCAAACAAAATGAAACACAGCTGGTAGGCAGAAAAAGAATATTAAAACTGGATAAATATGCGATGGGTATATATATCATACACCATATCATCATACTGGAGACCAATAGTTCCACCCTAGGACAGCAATCTATGGAGCATTACATCCTTTATCCCATCGTGCTATTCATTATGAGCCTTGGCATATCTTGGCTCATCACATACATCTTGCAAAAGTCAAAACTTGGAAATATTATAATCGGCTCTTAATAATTCACATAACAATGTATAATAACAAAAGATTCATAACATTTATCATCATAAGCGCACCAATCATCTTATTGGGAATTTTGCAGATATTACCAACATTTGATGATTGGACAACTTTGTCGGCTCCCAACAGAGATCCAAATTTCCTACAATATTTTCTTCCTTATGGAATGACTTGGCGACCAGGAGATGCCCTCATTGGCTATGTCAATGGATTAAGCCCTAAGTTTTTTCCTACCTTGAATCATATCCTTGTATTCACCTCACATATAGGAAGTATGATTATGGTATATCTTATCATACAAAAGCTAGGATTTAAGCCAATATCCAGAAATATCGCCACCATATTTTTCTATATATCCCCCTGTGTACTAGGAAATATCCTTAGTTGCGATGCTACCAACCAAAGTTTTGCACATTTCTTTGGAATCCTATCTGTATATCTATATTTAAGTATCAACAACAAATATAAATATATAGCATGGACCATTTGCGTCTATCTATCAGCAGCCTTCAAGGACAATGGCATAGCCTGGGCCATTATTCCCCCTATCGTAAGCTTTGCCTTCCTAAAAATAGAGAAAGAAACATTAAGGGAAGACTTGATGATAGGCTTAGCCATTGCCATCATATATGGCGTGATAAGACTCACCATTCCCCATAACCTATTTATCAATGCCAGCTATGCTGATGATATAGTCAGCCTACACAGCCGTATTAAAGGATTTGTTACTTGGATAGGATATACATGGTTTTCTGCTGATTATATATGCATTGTACATCAGCCTAGCAGAAATCTTCTTGTGGCAACATTAACTCTATTCATGTCTCTTCCACTTATGATAATATTGTGGAAAAACAAAAATATATGGCAAGGTAAGACCATCTTTTGCTTATTGGCAGCTTTCACTCTAGTAGTATCTCCTAATCTACTCATCAGCATGACCATCATGAACGCTTATGGCTCACTGGGCATAGCTGCTATTATTATGGCCTACTTAATAGAGAAAAGTCAGTTATCAAAGAAAAAGATATCTACCTTATTATATTTATATATTTTATCTGCAGCCATTGTAGATATTCACCATTGGTATAACGCATGGCAAACTTCTCTTCCTGAAAAGAGCATATCACAAGCCATCGTTCAAAAGACAGGAAAACCTGTGGATAAAGCATACTGCATATTGATAAAAGATGATTATCCCAAGTACTCATCCTTCTGCGTACCCAAAGATGAAACTATTGGTTGGGGAAGGTCTATTTGGCATGCCACAGGATACAAATGGCCCCAAGACGTAAACGATACTACCATCGACAGAACTCATAAGGCTAAAGAAATAGCTTATAGCATAGCCAACCATAAAATAAAACATGGCTATAAAGCTGTTTGGATAGTAAACAAAGAAGAAGTAACAGTCATTAAATAATCATAAATTAAAAACATCATTATGAAAAGAATAATTAGTCTCTATACATTCTGCATGCTGACTATAACAATGCATGCCCAATTTATGGTGAATGGACACCAAGCAGTATATGACGCATCAACCAATACTTATCTCATCAGTATTGGGGAAGAAAGTTTTCAAACTGACTTTCAATCAGATATTACTCTAGAAAAAGATTCTCTCTGGACAGAAATATCTATAGATAATATTCCTGTGAATGACAGTTACACCTTTAAGAATATAGAAGGTGGCAAGAAATATTCACTGAATGGTAAAAGAAATGAAGTTACCTTTAGTTCATATATTACCTTTACATCTCTCCCTATCATCAACTTAGCGGGAGATTTTGGATATGATTATGCCAATGGTAGCATAGAAATCATGCTGCCCACATCAGCAAATAGTGAACATTCTCTCATCAAAGCAAAATGGAGAGGAGAATCCACAAACTATTATGACAGACATAAAAGAAACTATAAAATTAAGACACTAAACGAAAAAGGAAAAAGCAAGGATATATCATTCCTTGGACTAAGAGAAGACAACAACTGGATTTTAGATGCAGGACAAATAGACTTGTTCAGGCTGAGAAACAGAATAGCTACCGAGATATGGCAAGATATGAGCACCAAGCCTTATTATGCAGACAAGGAACCAAAGGCACAAAGTGCGGTTAATGGAAAAGTAATAGAGGTGATTCTCAACCATCAATATGCAGGAATCTATTCGCTGACAGAAGCTATGGACAGAAAGCAAATGAAACTAAAAAAATATGATAGCAAAAATCAAGAGTTTCATGGTATGCTTTGGAAAGCCAGCGAATGGGGAAATGCTTTGTTCTGGGGAACAGAAGGTGAATATGACAACAACTCAGAAACATGGAATGCCTTCGAGGTAAAATATCCAGATATAGAAGATGTATGTCCTACCGACTACAGCCTACTATATCAGGCTATAGATTTTGTGGCAACTAGTAATGACGATACTTTCAAATCACAAGTTGCCCAATACTTCGACATTCCTGTTCTTATAGACTATTACATCTTCCTGCAATTTACCAATGCTGTAGATAATACTGGCAAGAATATGTACTGGGCTATCTATGACCAAGCTCAAGACAAGAAAATGACACTGGCTGTATGGGATTTGGACGCAACAGTAGGCAGTAATTGGTCTACCAATCCACTTCATCCAGATTATGTTAAGCCAGATAATAACTTAGCCATCATGAACTTTTATATCTATAACAGACTCTTATCACTTAATGTTGATGGATTTAAGGAAAAAGTAGCTCTCAGATATAAAGAGTTGAGACAAGACAAATTGAGTTTGAGCGCTTTACTAGATAGATATAATAGCTACTATCGGAAGTTAGCTCAAAGTGGCGCAGCCAAAAGAGAAGAAAATAGATGGAGCAAAGATACCGACCTGAATGGTAATGAACTAAACTTTGAGCAGGAAATATCATATATCAATCTATGGATAGAAGCTAGATTAGCCTATCTAGACCAATCTTTACTTCCTGCATCTACAGGTATCAATAATACAATTTTAGACTATCAAGCAAAACAATACATATACAATATACAAGGACAAAGACTAGACAAAATTCCATCACAAGGAGTTTACATTATAAATGGTAAAAAGTATATCAAATGAGCAATAATAGAATCATCAATATCGCAACCATAGCATACTTGGCTTTTCTGCTTATCATTCTAGCCATATTTGGCTATACTCCAACGAATGATACAGATGGATATTTGGAATATGCCCAAGTATGCCTGCATCAAGGAGAAGCATATCCATGTAGTACTCTTATTAAGGGCACTCCTTTTATATGGAACATTGGCTCCATCAACTTAATAGTATTTTCACTTTGGTTGTTTGGTAGTTTCTATCCGATACTTGTTTTGATGTGTATATGTAAAGCTCTGACAGCATGGCTGATAGCCAAAATTGCCCAATATATAAGCAATGACAAGATAGCCATTGCTACACTCTTTATATATATTCTATATCCCAACAACTGGGGGCAATCCACCACATTGCTTAGTGAAATACCCATGATATTCTTGGCTTTGCTTTCACTATATATTCTATTGAGCAAAAACAAAGTATACACACTCATCCTTTCGGGCGTTATCATGGCTTGGGCCAACTGGTTTCGCCCTATAGCAGTACTCTTCATCATTTCCCTATTCATCTATATCCTCCTATTTCAAAGAAAAGAGATATGGAAGAAAAACATTCCTTTCTTAATAGGATGTGGAAGTATGCTAATATTGTTTGGCACAGAATGCTATCACCGAACAGGCTACTTTGTATATCAATGTGACTCATTCTGGTATAATATGGCAGATGATGCCTATAGTGGCGCCACTCCTGATCCACATTTTGGTGAACCTCTCTTCAAAAAAGGCACACCTAGATATATAGAAAATATGCAAGACAAAACTTGTTTTGAATGTCGTGAGATTTGGAAGCAAAGATGCATACCATGGCTATTGAACCATAAAATGGAATATCTTTCAAAGATTCCATATAGACTATATTATATGTATCAGAACGACATAGATAATATGGCAGCATTCTTACCCAATAAGCAAAAAGCTGAAGATAACTATATAGTATTACCCTACAGAAATATCATACAAGAAATAGGCAATCTGAGCAATGCTCAATACCTGGCATTATTATGTACTGTTTATTATTATCTTATCTTACTGACAGCTTTGCTTGGCGGAATTTACGTCATCTATAAAAAGTTATGGCAACAGGGATTCCTGCCTTTATTTATACCCATATTTGGTACGCTCAGCCTAGTTTTGCTAGTACAGGGCGAAACAAGATTTAAGGCTCCCTATATGCCATTTGTCATGATGCTCTCAGCATACTGTATTATGTGGATAAATAGCAAACTCAACAATTATAAGAAAAAACTATAGAAAATAGTATCTTTTTCAAAGAATTATAACTATCTTTGCATCTATGAAATTGAGCATCATCATACCAGTATATCAAACGCAAGACACTATTGATAGATGTATAGAGAGTATCTTGCAACAATCATTCACCGACTATGAGATAATCCTCGTAGACGATGGATCAGATGACGAATGCTCTCTGCTTTGCGACAAATATTCGCAAAAAGATAGGAGAATAACTACTATCCATAAGAAAAATGGCGGATTAAGCGATGCTAGAAATACAGGAATCAAGCATTCCAAAGGAAAGTATATCACCTTTATCGACAGCGATGATGCTATCCAAAACTACACATTGCAAGCATTGATGGACGAAATCAACAAATATCCAGAAACAGATGTTTTGGAATATCCCATTATGGAAAGAATAGGGCATCCATACAAAGAACAACTGCTGGCATTCACTCCTCGCAATTACAACAACTGCTGGGAATATTGGCTCAATGAACAAGGATACCTTCATACCTATGCTTGCAACAAAATATTCAGAAGATGCTTATTCAAGAACGTCTACTTTCCAAAAGGCAAAACCTTTGAGGATGTACAAACCATCCCCTTTCTAATAGGTCTAATCCCTACGGAAGGAACTTTCCAACAGAAAGTAAAGATAAGAGTTACCAACAAAGGCTGCTATCTATATTACTGGAACAATAAGGGAATAACAGCTAGCGCCAAATACGAAGATTTGCTAAGTCTATACATAGGACAGAGCATGGCACTTATCCACACATTCAAGACAATAGGTAATCGAGATGATATTATGCAGAAATATCAACTTTCTATCAACATTTATCTGACGCAGATATTAAATGTTTTGATGGATCTCTTCGAAGTATCGGGAAAATATGAGAATTGTGCTCCACTTATCAAATATACCAAGTTGATAAATAACAAAGGACTAATCAATTCTCTAAAACTCAAGTTATTATTAATTATAGGATATAAAAGATTATGCAAACTCAACAGACTTATACACAAGATATACAGGCACCACTAGTAAGTTTTATCATCACCACTTACAACCTGCCTATCCAATATCTCAAAGAATGCATTGACAGCATTCTCCAGCTCTCACTCAATGCCAAGGAGAGAGAAATCATCTTGGTAGATGATGGCAGCGACATCTGTCCGCTCGACGAAATGGCAGAGTACTTGCAGCATATCATCTATCTGCGCCAACCTAATCAGGGAGTTAGCGTGGCTCGAAACTATGGTATTCAAATAGCCAAAGGTAACTTTATACAGTTTGTGGATGGTGATGACTATCTGATTCAAACTGCTTATGAACATTGTCTGGATATCGTTAGATACCACCAACCAGATATAGTTACCTTCAATTTTGCCAATAGCAAGGCTAAAGAGGAAGTTCCCTACGAACTCCCTACTCCTATCTCAGGAACGGAATATTTAAATAAGCACAATCTGCACGGATCTGCTTGTTCCTATATATTTAGACACAACATCATCGGTAGCCTCCAGTTTACTCCAGGCATCGTATATGGAGAAGATGAGGAATTTACCCCTCAGCTGTTCCTGCGTGCCGAAAGAATCTTCAAGATGGATACTGCTGCTTATTTCTACAGGGAAAACCCAGACTCTGTGAGCCATCAGATAGATAAGGAAATGGTAAATCTGCGCATGAACAATAACCTGCAGGTTATCCTCAAACTGCAAAGCAAGCTAGATGCCATCCCTGTTGGTGAGCGCCAAGCTCTCAATCGCAGAATAGCTCAACTCACTATGGACTATCTCTACAACAACATCAGGATGAAACATAGTTTGATAGCCCTCAATAGAACCATAGCTGAACTAAGACAACATGGACTTTATCCACTTCCCGACAAGGATTATACCAAGAAATATACTATGTTCAGAAAGATGATAGGTACTTATGTTGGAAGAATAACCCTCTTGTTTTTCATTAAGAAATAAGACTTCGCTGATATGAAAATACTATTAATGGGAGAATACAGTAATGTACATGCTACTCTGGCCGATGGACTCCGGAAGCTGGGGCATCAAGTTACTGTAGTATCCAATGGTGACTTTTGGAAGAATTATCCACGAGATTTCAACATGGCTCGACGTCCAGGAAAGCTGGGCGGAATCTTACTTTTACTGAAGTTATACACAATTGTGCATAAACTGCGTGGATATGACATCGTGCAACTTATCAACCCTATGTTCTTGGAGTTGAAGGCCGAGCGTATCTTCCCTATTTATCGCTATCTGCGCCGTCATAACAAGAAAGTGATATTGGGGGGATATGGCATGGATTACTATTGGGTAAAAGTATGTTGCAATGATAAGCCATTGAGATACAGCGATTTTAACATGGGAGAGAAATTGCGCATCACTGCTGATGCTGAAAAAGAAAAGAAAGACTGGCTGGGTACTGCCAAGGAACGTCTAAACCGCATGATAGCTGAAGACTGCGACGGAATCGTGACAGGACTGTATGAATACTGGGTATGTTATCAACCTAGTTTTCCACAGAAAACTACGTTTATCCCATTTCCTATCAAACCGCAATTTATAACTTCAGAAAACAGCAACTCGTATATTCATGTGGAAAATCATCAGGTCTTACCATTGGATACTCCCAAGAAGGTAAAACTCTTCATCGGTATCAACAAAAGCAGAAGCGAATATAAGGGCACCGATATCATGCTGAAGGCTGCACAAGCCATTGCAAAGAAATATCCAGACAAAACGGAACTCCAGATAGCCGAAAACATCCCTTTTGTAGAATATGTAAAAATAATGAATGGAAGCGATGCTATACTCGACCAACTCTACAGCTACACACCATCCATGAATCCACTGGAGGCAATGGCAAGAGGAATCATCTGCATAGGTGGCGGAGAACCTGAAAATTATGAGATTATACACGAGGATAAACTACGCCCTATCATCAATGTACTTCCTAACTACGAAAGCGTTTACCAAGAACTGGAGCACCTTGTATTGCATCCAGAACTTATTCCTTTACTCAAGCAGCAAAGCATCGAATACATCAACAAGCATCACGACTACATCAAGGTTGCTGAAAGATATGAAGCATTCTATCAAAAACTGCTTATCCAATAAGGGAAAATAAGAATATCATCAAAGAAAAATGTTGATAAACAAAAATAGAGCATTCAAATCACTTGAACGCTCTATCTTTATAATTAGATTAAATTTTCTAATATTATTTGTATAAGTAAAAGATGATGAAATGACGTTTCACAACGTCCGTTTGTTTTAACTGATGCAAAGATACGACGATTTTTGTCTATAAAGTCGTAAATTATACATTTTATGGTAGCGAAATATGATTTTTTCACCCATAAAAAACAATTTTTACCACCAATCTTATAATTTTCACCACATTATTCTACGATAGTGACAACATCTTTTCTATTGGTTTGACCGCTTTTTTCGCTATTTCAGGAGCCACTTCAACTGTTGGCCAACCAAATTTCAATGCATTGTATATCTTCTTGAGCGTATTCATCTTCATATACTCACACTCGTTGCAGCTGCAACCTACTCCACCCTCGCTTACCTCTGGAGGTACGGGATAGAAAATTACGTTAGGACAATTACGCTCCAGCTCATGCAGGATACCAGCCTCTGTAGCGATAATATACTCCTTGATTTCAGGATGCTCTTGGGCATAATGCAACATGGTGGCTGTAGAGCCCTTTACATCGGCTACAGCAAGTACTGGTGCCTTGCACTCCAGGTGAGCCATCACAACAGCCTCAGGATGCTTCTGCTTCAGTTTAACTATAGCCTCTACAGAGAATTTCTCATGTACATGGCAACCACCGTTCCAAAGCAACATATTGCGGCCTGTAACGCTGTTTATATAGTTACCGAGATTATAGTCTGGACCAAAGATGATTTTTTCGTTCTGTGGAAAACTGTCAATCACCTTCTTGGCATTACCGCTTGTCACTACACAATCAGTCAGCGCCTTTACTGCAGCCGTAGTGTTTACATAACTCACAACCTTATATCCTGGATGCTCTTCCTTGTACTTTTTCAAATCCTCAGCCTTACAGCTGTCAGCAAGCGAGCAACCAGCATTCAAGTCAGGACAGATTACGGTTTTGTCAGGACTCAAGAGTTTGCATGTCTCAGCCATGAAGTGCACGCCACACATAACCATTACCTGGGCATCGGTTTCTGCAGCTTTACGAGCCAAAGCCAGAGAGTCGCCAACAAAGTCGGCGATGTCCTGAATCTCACCTACCGTATAGTAGTGGGCGAGGATAATAGCATCTTTCTCCTTGCAAAGCTTTCTGATTTCAGCTTTCAAGTCCAAGGCTTCGTCAACTGGTTCGTCAACGTATCCTTTCTCAATCCATTCTTTTTTCACCATAACATTCATATTATATTTCTTATTTTTTATTTTTTTTAAAAAAGAATATAGAGATGATGATATGCCGTGGATAAGTGGATAACATTCTGCATAAAAACTTGCGTATTTCGTTATCCAAGTCTTATTTCAGTTTATCCGCAGAGGCCTTTGAAATCTTTTTCTTGTCTCTTAATGCATTAACCGGTTTATCAACATTTCCCCAATTCGGTGCAAAGTTAATAAGTTTATATCTTTTTTCGGTCAAAAACTGCGAAAAAGTTTCTAAAAACTTAATAATATCTATGTGGATATCCTCTTTTCGTTGGTTTGAGATAGGTATGTGTGGATATTTACAAACTTATTAAAAAGTTATTATTGGGGTTTTCCGTACACTTATCCACGCTTTTGTGGAAAACAAAAAAGAGCAGAAATCCATCAGGATATTCTGCTCTCTGGTCTGAGTTATTTATATGGTAGTTTTTGATTATAGGATTTCCATCTGTTTCTTTCTATTCTATACCTATTTATATATAGGTTTCTGATATATTATTATATATAGAAGTTCTGATTCTCTATCTTTTGTTCAAAACAGAATCAATTTTTTCTGTTACCAGTTCAGGAGAGATATTTTTCATACATGCGAAGTCTCCCCTAGCGCAAGGCTTGTTACCATAGATACTGCAAGGGCGGCAAGGTAAGTCAAGCTGTACGGCATTGGCAGGATCCTGATGCCAGCCCATGAAACCTGCGTATGGATGGGTAGCTCCCCAGATGCTTACTACAGGAGTGTTTACAAGCGATGCCAAGTGCATATTGGCACTATCCATGCTCACCATAACGTGCAGATGACTAATCAGGATGAGTTCCTGTTTCAATCCGTTAAGATGAGAAGAAGCGTTAATGAGCTGTGGATACTTCTCAGCCCAGTCGTTCATCACTGGTGTTTCGTCTTTGCCTCCACCGAAAAGGAAGATATGAGCGTGTGGATGATTGTGGATAAGTCGCTGGATAACTTTTTCCATCAGTTGTATCGGATATATTTTTCCCTCGTGTGCAGCGAAGGGAGCAATACCAATCCACGGCTCTGTTATGTGCTTGTCTTCTAGTGAGATAGCATTCTCTCCTACTCCGAATACCTCCTGTGGTAAGATACTTAAATCTCCTTGTTTTCCATCCCCATAGATAGATGTGAAATCCATGTGGATAGGATATCCAAGTTGTGCAAAAACATCAGCATAGTTTTGGAACGATGTAGGTTGCTGCACAAGTTTTTTACCATTAGAAGCTACCAGCTTGCGTTTTCCCTTGCGATGTTTGTCAATATGTGCAACCTTGAAGTTATCCAGGTTGAAGCGCATACGCAGATAATCGGAACGCAGCACGCTATGTAAATCGGCAATTGCTGTAAACTGTTTGGCTATCAATCGGCGATAGAGTGCGTTGAGTCCTTTCACCCCTTTGTATTCCTCCTTGATATCAGCTTCCATAAATCCAACGTTAGGAGCCAAGTCTTCAAAGAAAGGACGGGCAAAGGGACGACTGAGCACAGTAATTCTTACTTTCGGGTATTGTTTGGCCAAAGATTTAATTACAGGTACGGTCATGGCTACATCGCCCATGGCTGAAAATCTAATTACCAGGATATGCTCAGTTTTCATCGTTTTTTTCTTCTATATATAATATAAGGTGAAAAAAGAGAGCCATACCTCTTATTATATAATAAGGTGTATGCGCTCTCCTATTCTGTTTTTTTTATTTCTTGTAGAGTACAGGATTGGTTGAAGGATCGTTGTACATCTTCATCTGTCGGTAAACCTTCATGTATTTGCGTCCAGCCTCGATATCTTCCAAGAGTTGGTCGATAGCTGTAGAAAGGTCTACCTGCTGTTCCAGGAGTACATCCAGTTTGGCTTGGCATTTCGCTTTGTGCTCAGCCGAAGCTTCCGGGCGTTCCACCTGCTCCTTCATGTGATAAATCTTGAGGGCAAGAATACTCAAGCGGTCAACAGCCCATGCAGGACTCTCAGTGTTGATGCGTGCATCATCCTGAACCTTCACGTCTTTGTATGTTTCGCGGAAGTAAGTATCGATTTGCTCAACGAGGTCTGTTCTGTCCTGGTTGCTCTTGTCGATTCTGCGCTTCAATACGAGTGCTTCAGCCGGGTCTATCTGAGGATCACGGATAATATCCTCGAAATGCCACTGTACTGTGTCAATCCAGCACTTCAGATAAAGGCAGTTCTCGATGCTACCTTCCTGATATGGATTATTGATTGGTGTATCAATGTTGTCTTTGATATGATAATCGGCTATCGCCTGATTAAATATCTTATTGGCTTTTTCTGTAAATGTCATAATGGATTTAAATGTTTAATTAATACCGTACAAAAGTAACAAAATAATCTGAAACGACCAACAAAAAAGGAAAAAAATGCCAAAAAAATGCACAATTAGGGGGTGTTTGTGCACTATAATGCACTTTTTTCGCCAAAATATTTGTTTATCTCAAAAAAAAAGTGTTCCTTTGCACCCAGATTTTTAATTAGAAATTGATTTATAAACATTTTAAAAGTTACAATTATGTCAGAAATTGAAAGCAAAGTAAAGGCAATTATCGTTGATAAACTCGGTGTTGATGAGGCTGAAGTTAAGCCAGAGGCAAGCTTCACAAATGATCTTGGTGCAGATTCTTTGGATACTGTAGAGTTGATCATGGAGTTCGAGAAGGAGTTCTCTATCTCTATCCCAGACGATAAGGCTGAGAAGATTGCTACTGTAGGTGACGCTATCTCTTACATTGAGGAGAACGCTAAGTAATTTAGCAGCTAAATTATACTAAATGGAATTAAAGAGAGTTGTTGTAACAGGTCTCGGTGCTGTGACTCCAGTTGGTAATACTCCTGAGGAAACTTGGGAGAGCCTCCTTGCTGGTAAGAGCGGTGCTGCGCCTATTACTCATTTCGATACAACCCTTTTCAAGACCAAGTTCGCTTGCGAGGTTAAAGGCCTGAACATCAATGATTGGATTGATCGTAAGGAAGCTCGCAAGCTTGACCGTTATACCCAGTTGGCTATGATTGCTGCCATGCAGGGTGTAAAGGATGCTAATATCGATCTTGAGAAGGAAGACTTGAACAACGTTGGCGTTGTATTTGGTGTAGGTATCGGTGGTATCAAGACTTTCGAGGATGAGGTGAAGTACTATGGTACTCACGAGGAGAATGGTCCAAAGTTTAACCCATTCTTCATCCCTAAGATGATTGCAGATATCGCTTCAGGTCAGATTTCCATCCACTTTGGATTCCACGGACCAAACTACACTACTACATCTGCATGTGCTTCTTCAAGCAATGCATTGGCTGATGCCTTCAACCTGATTCGTTTGGGTAAGGCAAACATCATCGTTAGCGGTGGTGCAGAGGCTGCTATCTGCGCTTGTGGCGTAGGTGGTTTCAATGCTATGCATGCATTGTCAACACGTAATGATGACCCAGAGCATGCTTCACGTCCGTTCAGCGCAAGCCGTGATGGATTTATCATGGGCGAGGGTGCAGGTTGCTTGATTCTCGAGGAACTTGAGCACGCTAAGGCTCGTGGTGCGAAGATTTATGCTGAGATGGTAGGTGAGGGCGAGAGTGCCGATGCTTATCACATCACAGCATCTCATCCTGAGGGTCTTGGTGCTAAGCTCGTTATGGAGCGTGCACTTGCTGATGCCAATCTGAAGCCAGAGGACATTGACTATATCAATGTTCACGGTACATCTACCCACGTAGGTGATATCTCAGAGGCTAAGGCTATCAAGGCTGTCTTCGGTGATGCAGCTTACAAGCTCAACATCAGTTCTACCAAGTCAATGACTGGTCACCTCCTTGGTGCTGCTGGTGCAGTAGAGGCTATGGCTTGTGTTCTTAGTGTGAAGAACGATATCGTTCCTCCTACTATCAACCACGAAGAGGGTGATAATGATCCAGAGCTCGATTACAACTTGAACTTTACCTTCAACAAAGCTCAGAAGCGTGAGGTTCGTGCTGCATTGAGTAATACTTTCGGATTCGGCGGTCACAACTGCTGTGTAGTATTCAAGAAGTATGCTGAATAATTTTATAGATAGGATAAAGCTCTCTTTCCGCAAGGATAAAGAGCTTTATTTGTCTTTATATGAAATCCTCGGTTTTTATCCTCACGACATCAGCTACTACAAGATGGCGCTGTTGCACAAGAGCATCATGCACCGCAATTCTAAGGGAAAACCAGTGAACAACGAGCGGTTGGAGTTCTTGGGTGATGCGGTTTTGGATGCTGTAGTAGGAGATATCGTGTACCAGCATTTCCCTGGCAAGCGTGAGGGATTCCTTACCAATACCCGAAGCAAGCTAGTGCAGCGTGATACGCTGAATAAACTGGCACAGGAAATGGGCATCAACCAGCTGATTCTTTCTAATGGCCACAGTTCTTCTCATAACAGTTATATGGGAGGAAATGCGTTCGAAGCTTTGGTAGGTGCCATTTATCTGGACCGTGGTTACGATGCCTGCATGTATTTTATGCAGAAACGTATTCTGGCACAAATGATAAACATCGATAAGGTGGCTTATAAGGAGGTTAACTTCAAGAGCAAACTCATCGAATGGAGCCAGAAAAACCGCGTGAAGCTGGATTTCGTTATGCTAGACCAGCAAAAAGACAAGAATGGTAGCCCGATTTTCACCTATCAGGTTGTACTCGAAGGTGTTGAAGGTGGAGTAGGAAAGGGCTATTCCAAGAAGGAAAGCCAGCAGGTGGCTTCTAAGACTAGCTTGGAAAAACTGCGCAAAGAACCACAGTATATTGATGCTGTGTTCACAGCTAAGGCTAACCGCACCAAGATGGAAGAGGAACCTGTTGAAAACGTGCCTAACACAGAAGTGAAAGACGATTTCATCATCTCGCAGGATGCTGATGCACAAAACGCACCGGTAGAGGAAAAGCACATCAATGTTTTCAAAGAGGAGGTTTTCACAGAGAAATCTGCCGAAACTGCCCAGGAAACTGAAGTGCAGGTCGAGGTGAAGGATGAAAAGAAGGAGAGTGATGAGTTCGATTTGAGCGACATCACGGCTCAGCCTAAGGAATTATCAAGAGAAGAGATTATTGCCGCTGCCGAAGCGGCTGCTTTCGGTAACGATGAGTAAACTGTATCTCTTTCCGGATAGGAAATACGATTTAATAGAAGACTCCCATAAGATGGTTAATATCGCCACTTATGGGAGTCTTTTGTGTTGTATATTTCCTTTTTGTATACTTTATCTTACCCTTTTGTATTAAAAAATAGTAAAAACTTTCTCTATATCAAAAGTTTGATTTACTTTTGCATCTACTTAAATGATATATATCTAGATATGAGTTTAACAACGATAGTAAGTAACGTCTTCAAACCTCGGCAGAAGGAGTTGGAGAAGTATGTCTATGATGCAGAACATTTGCAGCATAAAGTGCTTATGCACCTTATAAATAAAGGAAAAAATACTGAATATGGTGTCAAGCATTTATTAAATACCACCAACAGTTATGATAAATTTGCACAGAATATTCCTGTCAATACCTACGAGGAGTTGAAGGGGGATATCGACCGTATGCGTCATGGCGAAAAGGATATTCTATGGCCGGGACTGGTAAAATGGTATGCCAAGTCATCTGGCACCACCAACGATAAGAGTAAGTTTATCCCGGTTTCTCATGATGGCTTGCATGGCATTCATTATGCCGGAGGCTTTGATGCCGTAGCCTATTATCTGCGCAATAATCCGAAGAGCAGACTCTTTGATGGCAAGAGCCTTATCTTAGGTGGAAGCCATTCGCCTAACTATAATGTGTCGGATAGTCTGGTGGGTGACCTGAGCGCTATCCTCATCGAAAATATCAATCCGCTTGCCAATCTGGTGCGTGTTCCTAAGAAGTCAACCGCTCTCCTGAGCGATTTCGAAGTGAAACGCGACCTTATTGCCCGCGAAACGATGAATAAGAACGTAACCAATATCTCGGGTGTTCCTAGCTGGATGCTTAGTGTGCTGGTGCGTGTCATGGAACTTTCCGGCAAGAAGCATCTGGAAGAGGTATGGCCTAATCTGGAGGTATTCTTCCATGGCGGTATTGCCTTTACTCCTTACCGCAAGCAGTATGAACAGCTCATCACTTCGCCTAACATGCATTATATGGAGACTTATAATGCCAGCGAGGGATTCTTCGGACTGCAGGATGATCCGGCAGACCCAGCCATGTCGCTTATGATAGATTATGATGTATTCTACGAGTTTATCCCTATGGACGAATTCGGCAGCGAGAATCCTACCGTTGTGCCTCTCTGGGGTGTTGAGGTAGGCAAGAACTACGCTATGGTCATCACCACTTCCTGTGGTTTGTGGCGCTATCTCATCGGCGATACGGTTCAGTTTACCAGCAAGAATCCTTATAAGTTTGTCATTACCGGCCGTACCAAGTACTTTATTAATGCATTTGGCGAGGAACTGATCATGGATAATGCCGAGAAGGGATTGGCTTATGCCTGCGAGAAGACGGGTGCTCAGGTTTCTGATTATACCGCTGCGCCGGTTTATATGGACAGTAATGCCAAATGCCGTCACCAGTGGCTCATAGAGTTCTCTCAGGAGCCAGCCAACCTCGATGAATTTGCCAGTCTGTTAGACCAGAAGCTGCAGGAAATCAACAGCGATTACGAGGCCAAGCGCTTTCACGACGTTACCCTCCAGCATCTGGAGATAGTGAAGGCTAAGCCGGGACTCTTCAATGAATGGCTAAAGAGCAAGGGCAAGTTAGGTGGACAGCATAAGATTCCACGCTTGAGCAACAGCCGCAAGAACATTGATGAGATGCTCATGATGAACAAATAAAACAAGCAGCATGCTTCTTCCGCCTGAAGTTGAAGTGATGCTGCGATATTAAGAAGATATAAAGAATGATTCAATTGAACGACATAAAGAGCAAGTTGAAGGCAAATTCACTGTTTCTGCCTTTCTACGTCTTAGCTTTCCTCATGTTGGCATCCTGTGCCAAGATGGGACAGCCGGATGGTGGTTGGTTCGACGAAACTCCTCCTAAGGTGATTGGAGCTTCGCCAGCCGATAAGGGCGTAAATGTGAAGCAGAAGAAGGTGAATATCTATTTCGACGAATATATCAAGGTAGATAATCCTACCGAGAAAGTGGTTGTTTCGCCTCCGCAGCTCGAAGTGCCTGAAATCAAGGCTTCGGGCAAGCATATTCAGATTTCTCTGGTAGATTCGCTCAAGCCGAATACTACTTATACCATCGACTTTTCCGATGCCATCAGCGATAATAACGAGGGCAATCCGATGGGAAACTATACCTACAGTTTCTCTACCGGCGAGGTCATCGATACGATGGAGGTATCGGGATATGTGCTCGAATCGGAGAATCTGGAGCCTATCAAGGGTATTCTGGTAGGTCTTTACGCTGATCATGCCGATTCAGCCTTCAAGACCAAGCCTATGCTGCGTGTAAGCCGTACCGACAGCCGTGGTCGCTTCGTCATAAAAGGTGTGGCTCCGGGCTCTTACCGCATCTATGCCCTGCAGGATATGGATGGCAACTATATATTTAGCCAGAAAAGCGAAAAACTCGCTTTTTCTCATGATATTATCGTGCCGTCAAGCAAGCCGGATGTACGACAGGATACTACATGGATTGATTCCTTGCATATCAAGTCGATAGATCAGGTTAATTATACTCATTTCCTACCGGATAATGTAGTGCTCCGTGCCTTTACCGAACTGGTTTCCGACCGCTTCTTCCTCAAGGCAGAGCGTCAGAAGGCCAACTGCTTCTCGCTCTATTACAGTTATGGTGATTCTATCCTGCCACAGATCAAGGGCTTGAATTTTAATGAGAAAGATGCCTTTATTCTGGAAAAATCGGAGAAGAACGATACGCTTACCTATTGGCTCAAGGATACGGCGCTGGTCAACCAGGATACGCTGAATATAGAGCTTACTTACCGTATGACAGACAGTACGGGCGTGCTCCGCAACCAGACTGATACGCTCGAAATTCTTTCGAAGGAACCTTACGAAAAGCGTATGAAGGCGCAGGCTAAGGAACTGGAGAAATGGACCAAGAAGCAGGAAAAACTGAAGAAGAAGGGTGAACCTTATGATAGCGTGATGGCTGTAAAACCACTTGATGTTCAGATGAGTGTCTCTTCTCAGCTCGATCCTGACAAGAATGTTATCTTCACCTTCAATACGCCGCTTGCCAAGGCCGATACAGCAGGCATTCATCTCTATGCCAAGCATGATACGCTATGGTATAGGGCGCCGATGGAGTTTAAGCCGCTGGGCAACCGCAAGTATATTCTGAGAGGCGAGTGGCGTCCGGACATAGAATATAGTCTGGAGGTTGATTCTGCCGCGTTCCAAGACATCTACGGACTTGTATCTAAACCTGTGAAACAGGGTTTCAAGGTCAATTCCCTGGATACTTACGGCACGCTGCTCATTAATGTAACTCACGATTTCGAAAATCATCCGCTCCTCGTTCAGCTACTCAATGCGCAGGATCAGGTGGTGAAAGAAGTGAAGGCTGTGAACGGAGTAGCCGAATTCTATTATCTCAAGCCGGAGAAGTATTACATGCGTCTGATAGTAGACCGCAACGGCAACGGCAAGTGGGATACAGGCTGCTATGATAAGGATGAACAGGCAGAAGAGGTGTATTACTATCCAGACGTGATAGAATGCAAGGCTAAATGGGATTTAACCGAGAGTTGGGATCCTACGGCCCGTGAACTTTCCCGTCAGAAGCCTGGTGCCATTACCAAGCAGAAGCCTGATAAAGAAAAGAAAGTTAAGAACCAGAATGCGCAACGTGCCAAGAAACTTGGCATCGAGTACATTCCTAAATTATAAAGAGTTATGAAAACGATCAAATCATTCGGGATTGCATTATTGCTACTTCTGGTCAGCACTACGGTGTCTGCCCAGTGTACCTTCCGTAATACAGCCTTCAAGTCGGGTGAGTTCCTTACTTACAATCTGTATTACAATTGGAAGTTTGTTTGGGTAAAAGCTGGTAATGCCAGTATGTCTATCGTTCAAACCACCCGTCATGGTAAGCCTGCTTATCGCGGTTCTCTTGTTACAAGAGGCAATAAGCGTGTAGATGATATCTTTGTGCTTCGCGACACTCTGCTCTGCTACAGCGGCACCGATATGGCGCCTATGTATTTCCGTAAGGGAGCTCACGAGGGCAAGCGCTATACGGTAGATGAGGTATTCTACAGCTATTCTGGCGGTAGGTGTCATCTCAAACAGCACCGTCAGCAGCATGATGGTAAGCATGTATGGAAGAATGCCACCTACGATGATTGTGTTTTTGACATGATGAACATCTTCCTGCGTGCCCGCAGTTTCAATCCTGCCAACTGGAAGAAGGGTTATACCGTAAAATTCCCTATTGCTGATGGAAAGAACCGCACTCCAGCTCAGATAAAGTTTGCTGGTAAGGTTACCATCAAGGCAGATAATGGTGTGAAGTACCGTTGCCTGCGCCTTGCCTATATGGAGTATGAGGATCGCAAGTATAAGAGAATCGTAGATTTCTATGTAACCGATGATGAGAATCATATTCCTATCCGTCTGGATATGTTCCTCAAATTTGGTGCTGCCAAGGCATTCCTCGTAGGAATGAAGGGTGTGAGAAATCCGGTTTCTTCAATCGTGAAATAAGATAAAACAAAGCTCTCGGTGCATGATGCATCGGGAGCTTTGTTATTAATATGGTTGTGCAAGCTGATTATTTCGGCAGCGATATGGTGAACTCCGACCATTTGCCTTTTTCGCTCTTTACGCTTACTTTGCCGCCATGGGCATTGATTACCTGCAGCACGTAGTTCAGGCCGATACCGAAGCCGCCACGGGTCTTCCGGGCGTCTCTTTCGTGCTCAGCAGCACGCTCAAAGCGGTTGAAGATTGTTTTCATCTCACTTCTGGCTATGCCGATACCCTCATCGTATATCTTGATATATACATTTTTGTCATTCTCGGAGGTGGAAATCTGAATGTTGATTTCTTCCTTCGAGTATTTGGTGGCGTTATCTACTATATTGCTGATAGCCTCCTTCAGATATTCCTCATCTGCCAGTGCCGAAGTGGCTCCGAATAGGGTGGTGATATGAATCGGTTTCGCCGATTTCGCCTTGTATTTATCCACCACATCCTCTATCATCGCCTCCAGATCTATTTCAGCCTTCTGGATGCTCAGTTTACCATGTTCCAGTTTTGAGATGGTAAGCAGGCGGTTGATGAGAGCAAGCAGATGCTGTGCCTCGTCTTCTACGATACAGAAATATTTCTCCTTCATTTCCGGCTTCTTCTCCAGTACGTCGCTGTGCAGATATTTGGTTCCCATGATGATGGAGGTGAGCGGCGACTTCATGTCGTGAACCATTGCATAGGAGAAATCCTCGCGCAGCAGGCGAACCCTTTCCTGCTCATCGATATAGTTGATTTGGTCGATAAGGCTCAGGATGATGACCACCGTGGTGAGGAGAGAGGTGAGAACGGTGAACTTGCTTTCGTAAAAGGCTGCGAGCAGGGCCTGTGCCCTGACATCCGGTGCCAGGTTCCAGGGTGTTTCAAACCCCATCTGGTGAACGGTCATCTCGAAGGAGTTCCACATCCAGAACAGCTGCATGCAGAGCACGGCTATCAGCGCCGTGGTGCTGAGTATTTTGGTTCTATTCGTTTTCATCTTTCACAAGCATTTCAGGCAGTTTCCTGCTCAGGGCAGCGAATCCGCCTATGGTTAATGCTGTACCGGCTATCAGGAGCAATATGCCGAGCACTTTCGATTCAAAATGGAAGGGAACCAGATTGGATACGAAATAAAGCACGAAGAGAATGATGGTGCTGCGTGTCTTGCCGTATATCCAGCTGCAATAGCAGAGGGTGATAAAACCGAGCACGGTCAGATCTACATTGATATCACCACTGGGTGTTACCGACATCATGCTGGCTGGCAGCATCATGATTGAGAGCGTGAGCAGCTGCACCCAACTCTTCTTGCCGCAGCGAATCAGTTCCTCCTGAATGGCGCCGAAGAATATGTAGGCAGATATAAACGATCCGTTGATATTAAAAGGCAGGAAGCCGAGATAGCTAATATCCATCATCTGCTTGGGAAGGAAGTCGAGATGGAAGAGATTCATGATGGAATAGAAGACCATGGTGAAGCCTAGAATCGGCATGGTGCAAATGGTCATCGCCTTCCATTTGGCTGCAGGAATCACCTTTCCAAGCGAGAACCTGGAGAATTTGTAATGTCCGAAGGTGAACCATACGATGAGTATGCCCAGAAATCCGATGACTATTATAAACGGATAGACGGATTCCTTCAGGGCTCCTATCTGCTGGCTGTGGGAGCCCGAATCCATGTTCATTGCCATGTAGAGTCCCACCAGGAATCCTCCCAGGAAGATGGTGATGAGATATTCTGCCAGGAACAGTATGTAGTATAATATCGCTTTCAGCATAATGATGTCTTTTCTGTCTTTTTATCTTTATTCTAATTTGATTCTCGTATGATGTTATTAGGAGGTGGGGGATGCTTATTCTGCGATGAGTTTGAATCCCACACCTCTGATGGTTTTCAGTTCTACGCCCGGTTCGTCTTCCAGCGCTGTGCGGATTTTCTTGATGAATACATCCAAACTTCTGGAAGCAAAATAGTCTTTGTCTTCCACTCCCCAGAACCGGCTCAATACGGCTTCGCGGCGCACCACCTCGTTTTTGTTTACTGCCAGCAGTTCCAGAATCTTTGCCTCTCGTGCGGTGAGCATTTTCTGTTTACCATCCTGCGTATCTTTCAGAGTAGCATGGTCGGCATCTAGAATGTATTTACCCAGTTTTATCTGGTTGCTGGCGTTTTCACTGCGGGCTCCGGCTTTCAGTTGGAGTAGGCTATGTATGTGAGCATCAAGCTCTTCTGGAATAAACGGCTTCTTCACATAGTTGTTGGCTCCGGCAGCATAACCTGCCTTCAGGTCCTTCGGCGAGGTGAGTCCGGTGGTAAACAGAATAATGGTTTTTCCATCAACCTCGCGTATTTTCTTCACCATTTCTATTCCGTCCATGATGGGCATGTCGATATCAGATACGATGACATCGGGCTGAAAGTCTTGCCATACCTTCAGTCCTTCCTTGCCGTTTACGGCGGTTTTCACCTCATATCCTCCGATGATATCTTCGAAGCAACTTTTCTCCATATAGGCGAGGTTTTCATCATCCTCTACCAGGAGCAGTTTAGTATTTGCCATAATCTTTTCAGTTTTTGATGATTACAGTTGCAAAGATACATTTTTTTTGTGAAAGAGCTATATAAAGAGGTGGAGATTAACTTAAAGATAACATTCATTCCTGAACTTTTGAAGGCACTATGGATTAGGAACGGGGAGTGATTAGGGGCGGGTATAAATTAGGCACGGATTACGTGGATTACACGGATTTATGGCGCAACTGCTAATAAACCATATCATAATCTCTAATAAAGAGTCGTGTAATCTGTGTAATCCGTGCCTAAATAATTATTGCTTATCCGAGTCGATGAGAGCGAGCAGATGCTCTACTGCCACCTCTTGCGGGATATTCTTTTCTATGCAAACCTGCTTGCGGTAGAGGCTTACTCGGTTAGGACCGGCGCCTACGTAGCCGTAATCGGCATCCGCCATTTCGCCAGGACCATTCACGATACAGCCCATGATACCAATCTTCAGGCCCTTAAGATGCTTGGTTGCCTCCTTGATCTTGGCGATGGTTTCACGGAGATCGTAGAGGGTTCTGCCGCAACCAGGACAACTGATATACTCGGTTTTGCTGGTGCGCAGACGGGCTGCCTGGAGAATACCGAAGGCGGTTTCATCTATTGTCTGGGCAGGGATGTCTCCATTGTTCATCAGCCAGATACCATCGGTCAGACCATCAATCATCAGGGCTCCCATATCGGCTGCTGCCTCCAGCTGGAAGTCGCTCTTCTCCTCCTTGCTGTGCTGGTACATCTCTGCGAAAACCACAGGGTTCTTCAAGCCGGCATTCATCATCTCGTGAACCAATGCACGCTGGTCTCCCAGGCGGTTCTGGTGATTGCTGACGCAGATAACCACCACCTCTGGATGAGCCTTCAGGCAGGCGATGTATTCCTCGGCTGGAGTACCAAACTGCAGGGTGAGGAACTTCACGTCGGCCTTGATGCTGGCGATGAGCGGCATTGCCATGGCTGGGAAGATAGGGTAGAGCTTGGCACCAGTAGTCTCTGGCTTGCTGTTCAGCGTCTCGTAAACATTGTAATCTACGATGTAGCTCTGACCTGGCACAAACTGCTTAGGCATCTTGCCGCCTATATAGATATAATCAGGCGTAGCATCCTTGTTCTCACAAGCGGTGCTCTCGCCGTTGATTCGGTTGCTGATGACCACAGGCACATTATTGCCGCCGATATTGCCAACAGCCACGGTTTCGCGGCGGGTAGGGCGCAGCCAGTCGAATGAAGGACAAGTTGCGGCAGGAATCATCAGATGCCCCTTCTTCTTGCCGATATAATCTACCAGATGACGTGCAACTGGAATCTCTGCAGCAGGTTCCTCGCTCAGACTCACGCGAACCGTATCGCCGATGCCATCAGCCAAGAGGGCACCGATGCCTACGGCACTCTTGATTCTGCCATCCTCGCCTTCGCCGGCTTCGGTTACACCGAGGTGGAGCGGATAATTCATACCTTCCTTCTCCATTTCTTCAACCAGGAGGCGCATAGAGCGGACCATGACAACGGTATTGGATGACTTGATACTGATAACCACATCGTGGAAATTCTCCTTCTTGCAGATGCGCAGGAATTCGAGACAGCTCTCTACGATGCCCTCAGGGGTATCGCCGTAGCGATTACGGATGCGGTCGGAGAGTGAACCGTGGTTCACACCGATGCGGATGGCAGTATGGTTCTCCTTGCAGATGTTGAGGAAAGGTACGAAACGCTCCTCAATCTTCTGAAGTTCGTGAGCATACTCCTCATCAGTATATTCCTGCTTGATGAACTTGCGGGCAGGATCCACGTAGTTGCCAGGGTTTATGCGTACTTTCTCACAATAGAGAGCAGCCACATCGGCAACGTTAGGATTGAAGTGAACATCGGCTACGAGAGGAGTCTGATAGCCGTCGGCACGGATGCCGGCATTGATGTTTTTCATGTTCTCTGCCTCGCGGGAACCCTGAGTGGTGAAGCGCACCAGCTCGCCACCAGCCTTGATAATCTCCTCAGCCTGTTGAACGCAAGCCTCAGTATCATTGGTGTTGGTGGTGGTCATCGACTGGATGCGGATAGGATTATCGCCACCCAGGTCGATGGCTCCGATATGTGCCACAGAAGAGGCACGGCGGGTATAATTGAATAAATCTACCATAATATATAAGATAAGATATGCCCCAAAAGAATGGGGCATATCGCATATTAGATTAATTACACTTGAAGTCGTATTTCACCTCAGCCAGATCCTTGTTGGCCTTCTCGATCTTGGCACCGAGCCCCGCCTTCCAAGCCTCTACCTTCTGAGCCACTTCCTCATCGGCAAGGGCAATCATTTCGGCAGCGAGGATGGCAGCGTTCTGAGCCGCATTTACACCAACAGTAGCTACAGGAATGCCAGGAGGCATCTGGATGATGCTGAGCATGGCATCAAGACCATCGAGCATACCCTTGATAGGCACACCGATAACTGGCAGAGGAGTAGATGCTGCGATAACACCAGGAAGGGCGGCAGCCATACCGGCAGCGGCGATGATTACCTTCACGCCACGTTCCTTAGCTCCCTTGGCGAATGACTCTACTGCATCTGGAGTACGGTGAGCAGAGAGGGCATTAACCTCGAAAGGAATCTGGTTGTCGTTCAACCACTTACATGCTTTTTCCATAACAGGCAGATCGCTTGTACTGCCCATAATAATGCTTACTAATGGTTTCATTTCTTCTTATATTTTATTATAAACTTTATATTACCAATATAGAACAGGCGGTGCCTATCAGGAATCCTGCAACTACCTGTGACAGCGTATGTTGTCGGAGTATCATGCGGGCACTTCCTACTGCGCCTGCCATCATCAGCACAAGGCAGAGCCACCACAGCGGATTGAAATTGAAGGCTACAGAATAAGACACCAGAGCTCCTGCCACACCTCCGATGGCTGCCGTATGGGTGCTGATCTTCCACCATACATTGATGAAGGCGCAAATCATCTGTATCGCCAGCGCTACCACTACGATGATACTGATGACGCGAGGCGTATTGCGGTATTCCATCCAGAAAAAACAGCCGAAGTAACATACGATAGAGAGGATGTAAGGCACAATACGACGCTCCTTCTTGCCCAGTTCACGCGAGGTCCAGCCTTGAACCATGCGGTAGAGGTGGATGAGTAGCGATGGAGCTACGACGGTCAGGAGATAGACCATGCCCAGCATCACCAGTTTGTATCCTATCGGTAACAGCGACATATAACTGAAGATGAACAGAGCAATCAGTCCTACCATCGGCAGATAGAAGGGCGTGAAGATCATGCTCATGATGCGTGCTGTCAATATGATATTCTTCTCTTTCATAACACTAATAACGTATATATTCTTTTTATCTCTCAAATATTTTGTGGTGGGCCCCGGTTTCTTCCTGACTCATACCACTATCTTATTTTCTGAGTCGTGCCACCGGTATGCCCAGTTGCTCCCTATATTTTGCCACCGTACGTCGTGCGATAGGGAATCCCTTCTCCTTCAGCAGTTTGGCAAGTGCATCATCGCTGATCGGCTTTTTCTTGTCTTCTTTCTCGATGATGTCGTGCAGGGCAATCTTGATTTTGCGGGTAGACATCTCTTCGCCGTCTTCAGTGGTGTAGCTGTCTGTGAAGAAGAACTTCAGCGGGAAGGTGCCCCATTTAGTCTGGGCATACTTCACGTTGCTCACTCTCGAGATGGTACTGATGTCCAGTCCCGTGCGTTCTGCTACATCCTTCAGAATCATCGGTTTCAGGTCAGCCTCGTCTCCATCCAGGAAGAACTGCCGCTGTATGTCGATAATTGCCTTCATGGTGACGATGAGGGTATGTCTTCTCTGCTTGATGGCTTCGATGAATCCCTGTGCCTTGTCTACCTTTTCCTTAGCGTAGAGCAGGGCTTCCTTGTCGCTCCGGCTCATCTTGTCTTTATGCTTCCTGTAGGTGTCAATCATGTCGGTGAATGATGGCGAAACCGTCAGTTGCGGAATGTTGCCACGGTTCAGCGAGAATGTAATCGTTCCGTCGTCATTGGTGTCGATGATGAAGTCGGGGGTAATCTGCTGCATGTTTCTTCCCTCTGTTTCGCCCATCGATGCGCCCGGTTTCGGGTTCAGCTTTCTGATTTCTGCCTGCAGGGTTTCTACCTGTGTATCGTTCAGTTCCAGTCCTGCCTTGATCTTGTCCCAATGTTTCTTGGTAAACTCGTCAAAATAGTCGGTAAACACCTCTTCCATCGTCTTGCGGAGCACACCTCTCGGCAGTCTCTTAACCTGCAGCAGAAGGCATTCCTGCAGACTTCTTCCTCCTACACCGGCTGGGTCGAAGGTCTGTAGAATGTGGAGCACGTGCTCGATGTCTTTTTCCGTAACATCGATGTTGTGATAGATAGCGAGTTCATCGCAGATGCTGTCCAGGTCCTTGCGGAGCAGTCCGTCGTCATCCAGTGAACCTATGAGATATTCCATTACTTCCTTCTCCTTTTCGCTGAGCGGCTGCATGTCCATCTGTTCCTTCAGCTTATCATAGAAAGAGGTAGTGTCGCCGTAAACCATTTCTTCGTAGTCAGCGCTGTCCTGGTTGTTGTATCTGTCTGTATTGTAGTCAGGCATCTGGTCGTCTTTTCCGATGCTTTCCAGTGCCTGGTCCAGTTCGTCTTTTCTTTCTTCTTTTTCAGATTCAGCCTCGTAGGCATCCTCATCGCTGCTGTTGTCGTACTCATCATCTGCGGGCGAATCATCATTGGCGACATTCTCGTTGAGCATGTCGTCTGGGTTCTCGCTTTCCAGAGCGGGATTATCGTCCAGTTCTGCATTGATACTGTCTTCCAGTTCCGTGAGCGGCATTTCCAACAGTTTCACCTGCAGCATTTGCTGGGCTGAAAGTCTTTGAAGTTGCTGTAACTTCTGTGCCTGTGTCTGTATGAGTTTTTGAGCCATAATTACTTAAAGTATTCTTTTAGTTCGTTGGCAAGCTGGTAAAGCCTGTCTGGATTTCCGTTTCCGTATTGGTGCCAGATGTCGCTGCATGCTTCTAGCAGCGGGTGTATCAGCACATCTTCGCGGTTGAGATAGGGGTCGCAGTACATGAATACGCCCATCGCCTCGGCAATGACCTTCGGTGATGTCCTGATGAGTTTTCCCAGGTCTATGATTTCCGGTGTTTCCGGCACCATGGTGATTGGTGTGAGCTGGAAGTAGAGATCGAGGATGATGATGAGTTTCACGGGGGTGAGCGATGGTTCACTTTCCAGTGGTTCCCAGTTTTTCTCGAATGTTTCCTTCACTTCCACTCCCTCGAAGAACTGTATGGCGTTTCCGCAGCCGTTCATCTGCCTGATGCGCTGTATATCGCGCTTCAGTTTCTGTGGCTTATCGGCATACTTCTCCCATAGTCGCTTGATTCTCGGAGTCACCATTCTGAGTTTGAACATCTGTTCGTGCAGAAACTCAGGTGGAATATGCAGTTCCAGGCTCAAGTCGACCATCCCTTTCGAATAGAGAGGTTTCACGCCCATGGGCTTCTTCTGGTACAGCTGCAACAGCAGGAGCCAGTATTCTTCGTTCCAAAGAGGATGTCTTGCCATAATTTCCTATCTTTATATATCTTCTGCAAAATTACGACTTTTCGTTGGTAAAACAAAATAATTTGGCGGTTATTTTCAGAAAAAATAAAGAGCGCAACTTCGAATGATTTCGAAATTGCGCTCTTCTAATACGATATTCCCAAATTTCTCATAACTCAAGGGCTTTTTGTTACCCTTTCCATTACGAAGCCCGAAGCAGCAATTCTGCTCAGGCGTCATCTTTGGTTATCCCATACATTTGATCTTTTTACCTTCAACTCACCTGTTGAATTATCCTGTTGTCCTTGAATAAACAATCTTTAAATTTACCTTTAAACTAAAACCTAATAAAAAAACAACTAACAATCTTAAACCTAAAAACCTAATAACCTAAACTTTTTGTCGTCCTTGAATAAACAATCTTTTCTTTACCTTAACTAATACCGTTTCTCTGAATAAACAATCTTAAATTTACCTTTAAACTAACTAATAACCTAAAACAACTAACAATCTTAACCTAAAAACCTAATAACCTTTTTGTCTTATTGACGATGCAAAGGTACGACGATTTTCCGAACCCACCAAATGTTTTAAGAGAAAATCACATAAAAAAGCCTCTTTTTTGATATAAATCAACTATGTGTGTGCGCACACACGTGCTATTTAACAGCTATTTGATGTATGTCAACCATTTTAACATATTTCTTATGTCTGAAGCCTGTTTGGGAGCTTATACCTTATTATATTATATATGCATCTTCGCTCATGAACACGGCGATGGTCTTGAGGCGCAGATAGTCTTCCGATAGGTAGATGAGTCCCTTGTTGCCCCAGTTCTTGCCCCATGAATTGCGGCAGACGTAGAATCTCTGCTTGCCTTTCATGAAGGTACCTATGATTTCCATCACATGATCATCGGTGGTGCGAAGCTGTTCAAACTCCTTCTGTCGCGATGCCTGGGTCACGGGGCGTTCCATCGGCTGTATGTCTACACAGTTCTTTCTTGGTTCCTTGAAGCCAGGTTCGCTGATGTCACCTTCCCAGCATACCGGGTGTCCTTTTTCTACCGCCTTCCTGATGTGGAGCATCAGCTCGTCGAGCGGAAGGTTCAGATAGGCATCGTGCATCCGGTTATCGGGAATCTCGAGCGCAAAGTATTCTCTGTAAGGATGATGCGAGAAACTGGTGAGCGATACATACTCCTCGGGATAGCATACGCTGTGGGCAAACTCTTGAGGGGTATATTCGGCACCCAGCATGTGTACGGCCTTGGCAGGCATGTAGCCTATTTCTGCGTCAAACAGGTCGTTCAGTTCCTCCTTGAGCTGGCTGATGCCCGCTTTCTGCGAGATGGCGCCATCGCACAGTTTCTGCACCTTGCGGCAGAGCACCTTGTAGTTCACGTGCTTCGGATCTTCATAGCTGTCGTAAGGTTGTGCACCATACTTATCTATATAATGTATCAGCATCGGGGCAGTACCGCTCAGGCTGATGTCCTTCTTTCCCTGTGCAAAGTAATATTCCAGTGCCTGTTCTTCCAGCATCATGCGGGCTATGTAGGCGATGGAGAGATTCACGGAATCCCCCTTCATGATGTGCTCGCTTTCGATGGTGGCAAGCATGCCGTATGCCCAGCAGAGTTCGCTGTTGCCCTGGTCCTTGACGGGCGTAGTGCTGATTAGGTGGATATGCTCCGGAAGATAATCCTCGCCTCCACCTGTCTCTGAGATACCGGCTCGCTGCTGTCTGTATCCGCAACCGGCGAATACAAGCAGAGCGAGTCCTATGGTTATAATGTTCTTTCTTTCCATGCCGCAAAAATACAAAAAAGATTTTAATCTGTGGCATTAATCTTTCTTAAAACGCCATGGGTTATTAAAATTTCTTGTCATAGCCTGATGCTGGAATCTCCGGCTGGTTGACTGTGAACGACATATTGTTAGGGTAGGTAAAAATCGGACCGGTATAGGTAGTCTTCTTTCCGATAACCAGGTGTACGTTGTCAAAGCTGACGGTCTTTACTGCTTTTCCTTCCTTGTCCTTTCCAGCAGTTGTTATATGAATGTCGGTTACATCATTGTCGGTCAGAAGGGTGTAGAGGGTGAATTTGATGTATGGGTTCTGGTATTCTTTGGGGTCAAAAGTCCAACTTCGGGTGATGGTAGCCTTTTCTTTGCAGAATCCGGTAGAAGGATTGAACACCGTACCGCAGCTTCCGCTTATCGTGATATCCTGCGTATTGGTAGTAAGAGGCATCGGGTCGGTAGCTTGCAGTTTAAAACAGCTGACGGCACGTTTCAGCGAAACATTCTGTGTTACGGCTTTGCTGCCCGATTCCACCTTGATATCCTGCAGGGTATACGCCATATCGCGTACGATATTGTTGGCAAAGGTCATTTCATACCTTGATTTTACTTCGATTCGTTCTTCCTGCTGCAAATCAGTTTTTGCTGCTACGGCAACGAGCGTGTATTCTCCTGCCGGCACCTGCAGGCTGACGTTTCCGAATTTGTCATCCCAGTTTTCCTGTCTTACGGTATAGCCGGCAGTAGTTTCATCTCCTTTCGGAATGAGACATACTTGCAGATCTGTGTAGAGTTTTGCATCCTTGAGCGATTGCTTGCTCCCGTCGGCTCTCGTTCTGGCAAGATTGCTCTCTTCATCCTGACCGATAGGTACAATGGAGCTTTCGAAGAAGCAGAATCTTACTTCTTGGTTCTTGACTTGTGGTGTTGTTTCAAGCATCACGTTTTCTTGTGTGCAACTAACCGTTGTGGTCATTGCCAGGAACAGAATCATTCCTGAGGTAAAAACATTCTTCATCTGCTTTCACTTTGGTTAATAATACCAGCCGTAAGACTGGATAGGATTCATATAAAAAGAAGAATATCCTAGGGATATATTCTTATTTATAGGCAAATATAGACAAATAATCGTGATTGATTTGTCAATATAATCGAATTTATGTCATTTTTTCTCCATTTTTCTGTGTTTTGTCTTCATTTTGGTGTAACTTTGTACCCGAAAAAAGATAATTGCATTCATGAATACAAAGATAAACGAATTTGAAGTGATGGCACCAGTGGGCTCACGCGAGTCACTGGCTGCTGCCATACAGGCTGGTGCCGACTCCGTATACTTTGGTATCGGCAAGTTGAACATGCGTTCCCATTCAGCCAACCATTTTACCATCGATGATTTGCGTGAGATTGCTGCCACCTGCAACGAGCATGGTATCAAAACCTATCTCACCGTCAATACAGTCATCTACGACAACGACATCCCAACGATGAAGGAAATCATCGATGCTGCCAAGGAGGCAGGCATCTCTGCCGTCATCGCCAGCGATGTGGCTGTAATGAGCTATTGCAATGAAGTGGGCGAGGAGGTTCACTTATCCACACAGTTAAATATCTCAAACACAGAGGCTTTGAAGTTTTATGCACGCTTTGCTGATGTTTCCGTACTGGCACGTGAATTGAACATGGACCAGGTGAAGCACATCCATGAGCAGATAGAGCAGCAGAACATCTGCGGACCTATGGGCAAGCAGATCCGCATCGAAATGTTCTGTCATGGTGCTCTGTGCATGGCTGTATCGGGCAAGTGCTACATGAGCCTTGCCAATGCCAACCGCTCTGCCAACCGTGGCGAGTGTGTGCAGATCTGCCGCCGCAGTTATACTGTTACAGATAACGAAACTGGCAACCAGCTTGAAATCGACAACAAGTATGTGATGAGTCCGAAGGACCTGAAGACCATCCGCTTCATCGACCGCATGATGGATGCCGGTGTGCGCGTCTTCAAGATTGAAGGCCGTGCCCGTGGTCCTGAATACGTATATACCGTAGTGAAATGTTATAAGGAGGCAATAGCTGCCGTGCTCGACGGAACCTTTACCGAGGAGAAGAAGGATGAGTGGGATGAGAAACTCGCCACCGTCTTCAACCGTGGTTTCTGGGATGGTTATTACCAGGGCCAGACTCTCGGTGAATGGAACAAGCATTATGGTTCCGTAGCTACCGAGAAGAAGGTGCTCGTGGGCAAGGTGATGAAATATTTCTCTAAGTTGGGTGTGGCAGAAGTAGCCGTAGAGGCATCTACCTTCGACAAGGGCGAGAAACTGCTGATTACGGGTAACACCACCGGTGTGATGTATCTCCGTGCCGATGAAATCCGCTACGACCTGAAACCGGTAGAGACAGCGCAGCAGGGCTGGAGAGTTTCCATCCCTGTACCAGATAAGGTACGCCCTAACGACAAGCTCTATAAGTTGATTACAGTAAACGAAATTAAAGAAATAAAATAATGGCAACAATTAATGAATTGCAGGATGAAGTAGTAGAGGAGTTTCAGGATTTCACCGACTGGATGGACAAGTATCAGATGCTCATTGACTTGGGCAACGAGTTGGCTCCTCTCGATGAGAAATACAAGAACGAGCAGAACCTTATCGACGGCTGTCAGAGCCGCGTATGGTTGCAATGCGATTATGTAGATGGCAAGCTCGTATTCACTGCCGATAGCGATGCGCTCATCGTAAAGGGTATCATCGCCCTCCTCATCCGTGTGTTGAGCGGTCATACCCCAACCGAGATTATGGATGCCGACCTCTATTTCGTAGAGAAAATTGGTCTGAAAGACCATTTGAGTCCAACCCGCAGCAATGGTCTTCTGGCGATGATCAAGCAGATTCGCATGTACGCCCTTGCCTACAAGACCAAAGAGGCAGAGGCTTAACCGCCTCTGATTATATTATATATAATAAGGTATATTATAATGCGCAAATTAAGAACGATAGAGATGAACCGCCTCACCCTGGAGGAATTCAAGGAAGCCGAGAAGCTGCCCCTGATAGTGGTCCTGGATGATGTGCGTTCATTATATAATGTAGGAAGTGTTTTCCGTTCCTGCGATGCCTTCCGTGTAGAGGCGGTGTATCTCTGCGGAATCACCGCCACCCCTCCCAATGTCGAGATTCATAAGACGGCATTGGGTGGCGAAGACAGCGTGGATTGGGAATACTTCAAGACTACCGAAGAGGCGGTAGAGAAGTTGAAGCAGAAAGGCTACTTTGTATATAGCATCGAGCAGGTAGAAGGCTCCACCAAGCTCCAGAACCTGCCTGAGGCTCACCCTTCCCTCTCCAAAGGCTACGCCGTGATTTTCGGTAACGAGGTGAAGGGAGTCAAGCAGAACATCGTGGATATGAGCGATGGCTGTCTGGAGATTCCCCAGTTCGGTACCAAGCATTCCCTGAATGTCAGCGTCACCGCCGGTATTGTAGTCTGGGAGTTTGCCAAACTCCTGAAACTATAAGTTGAGTTCGTGCCAAACTTGCGTTTTTTGCCAAGTTTGGCACGAACTCATTTGGTAATACAATGTGTAAAAATCCCCCAATGAGGGATAAAAATGATTAAATTCATCCCTCAATGAGGGAACTTTTCGAAAGAATCCGTCCCTCATTGAGGGATTATTTGTATCTTTGCTGCAGTTTTAAACGATATTCATCTAAAAGAGCAAGATATGATAGACAATAAACTTTATGAATACATGGCGGAGTTATTGAAACGTACTCCGCTTGATTTCATCAGATATAAATATGATGAAATCAACTGGAATGGACGATTAGTAGGTATCGTTGGTCCGCGAGGTGTTGGAAAATCCACCATGATACTTCAGCGCATCAAGCTGTCTAAGGAAGGCCATCACCTGTATGTGTCTGCCGACAACATCTATTTTTCAAATCATTCCCTGGTTGACTTTGCTGACGAGTTTATCAAGGAGGGTGGTACACATCTTTATATAGATGAAATTCACAAGTATGCCGGATGGAGCAGAGAACTGAAGCAAATTTACGACATGCACCCATCCCTGAACCTTATCTTCACCGGTTCATCGGTATTGGACATCAAAAAGGGCGAAGCTGATCTGAGTCGTCGGGCGCTGATGTATATGATGCAAGGCTTGTCGTTCAGGGAATACCTGCAACTTTTTGAAGGTATCAAGACCAGAGTTTTCAGTCTCGACGAAATACTCAATCACCAGGTAGAGATTCCGGGGTTGGATCATCCATTGCCTGTTTTCAGAGCGTACCTCGACCATGGCTATTACCCATTTGCCATAGAGGGAGATTTTACGCAAAGAATGCTGCAGGTGATAGACCAGACGGTAGAAGTTGACATTCCGCAATATGCTGATATGAAAGCTTCAACAGCACGCAAGCTGAAGCGTATGCTCGTCATTCTTTCCGGGTTGGCTCCCTACAAGCCAAGCGTAGATAACCTCGCCACAGAAATCGGGGTAAGCAAGAACAACGTGCCTGATTATCTCGTCTATCTGGAGCGTGCAGGAATGATAGGTCTGCTCAGAGATGATACTTCGGGAATGCGCAATCTGGGGAAGGTGGAAAAAGTTTATGTAGATAACCCAAGTCTGATGTCAGTACTCACCTCTAATCCCAACATAGGAAACATAAGGGAAACTTTCTTCTACAATCAGATGAGAGAAAAACAAGACGTTACTTCCTCCAGGGTTTCCGACTTTACCATTGGTGATTATACCTTTGAGATTGGCGGAAGGAAGAAAGGCAAAAAGCAGATAGAGGATGTAAAAAACGGACGTATCGTAAAAGACGATATAGAGACGGGGCATGGAATCATCATCCCTCTCTGGTACTTCGGAATGAATTATTAGAGTCCTGAACTTTCGCATGTGGTTTAAGTACGGGCTGAAGGTCCAAAAGTTCCTTTCAGGGCGTGTGGGGACATGATGCTCTTCTGATGCCTGGGGCATGTGGGGATACCATGGTGTTCTGATACCTGGAGCGTGTGGAGCTTACATGCGAAACTTGAGTTTTTTGAATTGCTCAGATTCTTAATGATTTCCAAAGGTAGCTGGGTAGCTTTGGAAACCTGTTCGGCAGAAAGTCCCATTGCCAGCAAACGTTGTGCTGTTTCTGTGTTGGCCTCATGTTTGCCTTCAACTCTGCCTTCTTCCATACTTCCGGGAAAAGTTGCTGAAAAAGTTTTATGGTTGCATGCAAGCACATGAAGAAGAATACTCAAGTGGTTCAGTCAAGCAACTCAAGTGGTTCAATCAAGCAACTCAAGTAGTTCAGTCAAGCAACTCAAGTAGTTCAGTCCGCGAGTTCAGACGTCTCTGTTAGCTGATGCAGACGTCTCAATAAGCTTACGGATACGTCTCCGTTAGCTTACGCAGTCATATCCTTAACCCGATGCAGTCATATTCGTAACCCGATGCAGCCATATTCGTGACCCGATGCAGCCGTATTTGTAACCCGATGCAGCCGTATTCGTGAATAAGTTTTATGTAATCATCTATCATCCATCACGATTTGGGGTTATCCCTCACGATATTCTCACTACACATTACCAGTCAGTAGGCGATCCTCCGGATTCCTGTAAGATGCAGACAAAAAGGGTTCGACTGCTTTATCGGTATAGGTAAAGGGAGATAAAGAAAGGTCAAGTAAAGCTTGTTGAAATGCTTTGCTTGACCTCTTTTCGTTTTCGGAAATTTGTATATTGTTTTCTTATTCTTTGTAGTTCTGTGTGATATTACCATTATTGTTTATCACGCTCTGAGGGAATGGGAATATCCACATTTTACTGTCTGGAGTGATGGTATAAGTCTTTCCAGCAAGTGTGCGGCTATAGTTCTGCTTCCAGCCATCGCACTGGTTCCAGCGCTTCTTGTCTATGAAGATATTGACAGAGTAAATGTCCTCATTCATGGTCACCTGCTTCACGTGCTTGATGGCTTCTTCCTTGGTGCTGACTGTGCCTTTGAGGGGCTGATACTTGGCAGGATCGATGCGGTTTACGCGCACCTTGTCGAGATATTCCATGGCTGTATCGTAGTTGCCTTTGTGGGTCTCGCATTCGGCGATGGTGAGATACATCTGGGTAGAGCGAAGACCACCATCATTCCATAACGAGTTGAGATCAAAAGTAAAATTGAAACCAGTTTCACCCAGCATACTTACTCCGGCATCCATCATGTAATCATACATCATATTCATATTGCTCATCTTGTCCTTATAGGCATGTCCAGCTTCAAAGTTTGCCATGGTAGTTGGGGTGTAAGCATTGAAGCTTTCAGAATTTCCATTTAAGAAATAATCCTCATCGGTTCCTTTCTTGCCACGATTGATAACAGGATAAGTCCCGCCTGTTATATGACCTTGGGTACTACCAAGATATGAGGTATTATAGTTGTTAATAGTGCCATTGATGGCGATAGCCTGCTTGGCCACTTCTTCTGCCTCGTCATACTTCTGCATGTTGAGCAATGCCAATGCCTTTACGGCATAAGCTGTGGGCTTACTGAAGCGCATTTTGTTAACGGCAGAGTTAGGAAGACCATCTATCTCAATTGCTTCATTGGCATCCTTGAGTATCTGCTGATAAACTTCCTCTACGGTGCTTTTAGACTGAGCAGTCTGGATATCTTTATCCTCTGTCATCAGGATAATTCCTGGATCTGTAGCAGCTGTAGCTGGATTGTAAGCCTTGGCAAACTTGTTGACCAACATATAGAATGACCAGGCTCTCAATGTCAGGGCTTCGCTTTTCAAAAGTTTCTTGTCTGCTTCTGTACCAGATGCGGCATCAATCTTTGAGAGAATTGGGTTGGCAATCGTGCCGATGTAGCCGTAGAAATTAGTGTAGTCTTGATCACTGGAAGTCAATTCTGCCATCTTGTCCATATTGGCTTCATCGTAAGTCCAGATGATGACGTTGCGGGTCTTAACTGGCTGACTGATGATAGTTGCTACATTGCTGTAGGCATATATCATATCACCAGCCATTTGTCGCATATCAGAGGAACATCCCTCATACTCTTTGTTGAGAAGCATTTCTAATTGGTCGGTTGTGGTAAGCAAGTTCTTGCCCTTTGGCTCTAATTCGGTGAAACTCTCACAAGATGAGAACAGCAATGCTGTGATTGCCAGTAAACTGTATATTGTTTTTTTCATTGTGATCTTACTTTTTATGTTATATGATTCTAAAGATTAGAAACTGATGTTCAGACCAAAGATGTATGAACTTGGATTGCGGAGTCCAAGAGTCTCTGGGTCAACATGCACATCGTTGGCTACCCATAGATACTTAGGATTGTCTATCTGGAAGCGGAGAGAGAGGCGGTTAATGCCTGTTCCTCTGAACCACTCCTGCGGAAAGTCATAGCCCAATACGATGTTTCTGATTTTCAGGAAGTCTGCATGATGGATAGCATTATTGCCATAGGTTGTTTCAGAGCCAATCGTTGTAGAGGCGTATCTGCCAATGCCTGGAATATCTGTTGGGTGTTCTGGTGTCCATGCATTCAGGAAATAGCTGGCGATAGCGGTGCTCCAGGTGCTTGAGAGTGTTTCATTATGCGCCAAGGCTCTCATCATGTGACCGCCATAGTAAGCCATCAGAATGCTGAAAGAGAATCCGTTCCATCTTACGCTGTTGTCCATACCCATGATAACCTTTGGCTCGCTCTGGCCAGAGTATTCCAAGATGCTTATACTTTTGCCTGTTGCACTGTGAGATTTGCCCCCATCCTCAATGTAGAACAGAGATTGACCCTTCTCGCCTTCTTGGTCGCTGATGCCAGCAAAGCGGTATGACCAGAGGGCGCTGGATGGCTTTCCTTTGACGTATGGTCTTTCAATCAACTCGTATGCGCTGTTTGATGGGTTCTCTACATCGGTTACAATATTACTGTTGTGTGACATGGTGAAGTTGGTGGTCCAACTCCAATTCTTACGGCTTGCCCCTCTCAGCCAATCATAAGTAATCTGCAATTCTATACCACGATTGCGCATAGAAGCCATGTTGACGAACATAGAGGTGAAACCCGTTGTTGGGTCGAGGGTGCGATAAGAGAACACATCCTTTGCCACCTTGTTATAATAATCGATGGAACCACGCAAGCGGTTGTCGAGCAATCCGAAGTCGATACCGATGTTGGTGGTGCGGCTCTGCTCCCACTTCAAGTTAGGGTTGGCAGGACTTTCGATGGTGCCGTATGGCAAGTTGGTATATTGATTGAGTTCTCCTGATGTAGCTGTCATATAACTGGTTGCACCTTGATAGATGTTACCAGTTACACCATAGCTGGCACGGAGTTTCAGGAAGTTTACCCACTTGATATCCTTCATGAAGTCTTCATTATGAATCAACCATCCTGCACCTACAGACCAGAGTGGCGTTCCGCGGAACTTGGCGTTCAAGCCATATACATCAGCATAGTCCTTACGGAATGAACCGAACACATTGTATTTCTCATCATAAGTATAGGTGAGGTTGAAATAACCAGAAGCATACTTGTGGTGAGTCTCAGGAACAACTCCCATTCCTTCATTGATATAAGGATCGAATACAAACTGGTTTGCAGGGAAACCACCTGAGGCGCCAAAGAAAAGAGGTGAATAGTTCATGGTACTCAATGTTCCAAAGTCTATTGTGTGGGTAGAGCTTGTCTGCAACTGGTCGTCATAACCTAACATTAAGGCCTTAGAACCTGTCAGTTTGGTTTCACGGAATTCCAAGCCGGCAATCGCCATGATGTCGTGCTTGCCAAAGGTCTTGGCATAATTCAACTGTCCACGTGCTGTCCAATAACGTCCGTCACTATTTGTAGTACGGAGCAGACCGCCAGTGGTAGGAACGTAGTTCTTGATAGTGCCATCTGCAGATTGATAATAATAAGCATTACGCATGGTACGCATCACATGACTATCTTGTGTTGCATTCCATTCTACGGTGTTATGATTGGTTTCATATACAAACTGGGCATTGGCAGTCAATCCGTCAATAATCTTGAAGAGCAAATCTCCATGATAGCGCATATACTGACGGCGGGTAACCTGGGTGTTATTGTAATACTCATCCACTGGATTGGAACTTAAATCCTCAAAAGGAGAACCGAAGGTCATGTAATCATTGCCATCATACCAATAGTGTTGTCCTTTGACGCTTCCATCAGCATTATAGAATGGCATATAGGCTGGTTGTTTCCAGATATCGCTATAGTAGCTATTGTTGTCGTAACCTACTTCCTTACTCTTGCTATAGATACCATTGATAGTCATGGAGGCTGTGAGCCACTTGGCTACATTGTAAGAACCCTTATATTGGGCATTAAACTGATTGGCGAAATGATTGATCAGTCCGCTGTTGTCATACTTATAGTTGATAGTCAGGTTGTTGGTGAACTTATCGCTGCGGCCACGAAGTGAGAGGTTGTACTGCTGCATCACTCTCTGCTTATATACAGCATCTGCATACTCCTTGGCATAGTTGTTCTTCTTGAAAGAAGCCAACTGGTTCTGTAATTCTTCCTCGGAAATTTCTCCCTTAGCTCGCTGGTAATAGGCATATTCGATAGGAGTTACCGCTTGGGTACCCCTAGAGATTGACTGAGCAGTATTACCGATAGGGTCAGCCACTTCACCATCATTATGGAAGAAATAGTAGTCCCAATACTTGGCCTCGGTATCCACCTGCTGTTCTGGAGTCATATAGAAATTGTCGGCATAATCTACGTTCTTCTTCTCATATACCGTGAGGTTGGCTGCGAAGTCGATGTCAATCTTGCCTGCCTTCTTGGCATTCTTGGTGGTTACAACGATGACACCATTGGATGCACGGGCACCATAGATGGCATTGGCTGCGGCATCCTTCAATATGTTTACGCTCTCGATGTCGTAAGGGTTCAAATCGTCGATGTTTCCCTCTACAGGTACGCCATCCACTACCAGCAATGGGGTGGTCTCGGCATAGAGAGAGGAGGTTCCACGGATAGTCATCTTTCCATTATAAGTGGAAAGACCTGCCACGCGACCTTCGAGGTTGTTCATGATGTTGGTGGTGTAACGCTCGTCCAATTTGGCTGAGGTGATGGTAGTGACAGAACCTGTCATCTTAGGTTTGGAAATCTCCTGATAACCTGTTACCACAACATCAGAAAGCTGATTGTCGGTAACCATCTGTATGTTACGGCTTAAAGGTGCTCTACCGCTTCCCAGACGCAATTCTGCATTGCTCATGCCGAGGTAGCTGAACTTTAAGGTGCAAGCATTGGCTGGCACCTTCAAGGTATAGAAACCCTTGCTGTCGGTGATGGTGCAAACCTTGCTGTCGTCGATGCATACGGACACACCAATCAGTGGCTCGCCACTTTCATCGGTGACGACACCGGATACATTACGAACTCTCTCACCTGCTATACGGCGAGTGATAGTCACGATATTACCCTCAATCTCATAACGGCAGTTCACCTTGTTCATCACCTCGTCAAGTACTTGGCGCAACGGGCGGTTGGTGGCATTCACCGTGATGTGTGGCAACTTGGCTGCCAAATCTGTACTGTAGATGAAGTTCAAGCCAGTCTGTTTCTTGACTTCAGCGAAGAACTGTTTCACGCTCATCGACTTTGCATTGATAGTTACCGTCTGGTGCTTTGGCTGCTGAGCCATAGCAGTACTGGTTCCTCCACATAGGGTTGCTCCTACAAGCAGGGAGGTAGCGAAAAGGATTCGTTTCATTCTTCCAAATTCTTTCATTCTCTCTTGTTATAAAATTAAACCAATATTTTTATAATTCTATCGTGATAGTCTTGCTCTTTGGCATCAGACAAACATGGCTATCGCAAGCCTGATAGTTGACTATAAAGGTAATCTTACCCGATTTGCCTTCTATCTTCTGACGGAAAATCTGCTCACCTTCAAGGATGATAGATTTAGAGCCTGCCATAGGTCTGCCAACAGGTTTCTGAAGTTCGCCTACCAGTTTGACATCGCCTTCTGCCTTGAGGTCATAAGTCGTCTGGATATAAGGGTCCTGATCGCTTACCTTTGCATAGATGTGATAGTCTGGATATATCTTCATGCGGATGATGAGTTCCTTGTCTTTGCCCACAGTGCTGACAGCGGATGATAGGGCAACAGGCTCTTCTTTGGTTGCTTTCTCTTGGATAGGAGCGATGTTGCTTTCATTGAAATCGTAGAATTTGAGAACGCTGTAGTCATTGCCTGGAGTCTTCGGATCGAGATCATTGACCAGCCACAGCCAGCCTCCGCTCTCAGTAAAGAAGAGTTTGCTCTGATATTTATTATACCACTCTCGCCATTGCTTGGCATTGTCGTAACGGAGCAACGTATAGCGATAGAGGATGCGCTTTGCCTTCTCTATGTCTTGGCCTTTTTCCCACATGGAGATAGCTTTGTCAAGGATACGCTTGTCGTTATTGGCGATGCCGATGCTCTTGGCATCTTCATCGAGCTTAATATCATAATCGTTCAGATTGCCATAGAAATATGGGCGATTTTCGGTATAATAGCTTGAATATTTGTCAACATCGGTGCCAAACATTTCATACAGTTCTCCTGCCCTTTCCTTTACATAGTCAATATAGGATGGAATGGGTTGAGGATTTTCTGCCATTTTCATATACATCTTGTCTGTTTCGCTCATCTTGCCGCCAGCAGCAACCACCTTTTGAAGTGAATCCGCCAGATGCTTAATCTGATTGTTAAAACCTTCAATCGAGTTTTTGTAAGCTTCGTAGTTTTCTTTGCTTACGGTATATTTGTGCTCATCAATTGTAGTGCGGGTAGAAATTCCCTCATTGAGTTTGCGGGCAATGATATGATGACCTTTAAACTTGTTGATATAAATAACTGCATTGAGGAAAACCGGCTTAGCTTCTTCTGTCATATCTGCAGGAGACGCAGAGAAACCCCAATGCAAGAAGTTGGCATGGCGACCGATGGCGATGGCTCCATAGCTCTTGGCACTTTCGCCACCCGATATGATTTCTGTATCAGGAGAATCCAGATAGCCCCACTGGCGAGTAACCAAACCTGCCTTATAACCCTTGGTGTTGCTATAGTCTTTATTCTGTACTTTCCACATCGGAATCATATCTGGAAGCTTCTCCTGGCACATTTCTGCATATTCCTTTGCGCCTGCAGGAGTTGGGCGATTTGTGGTGGTTATCTTCACCTTATAAGGACCTTTGAAGATGGCACTCTTGGTATTCATGTTGTAAGCATGACCAAGAAGGCAGAGACAATACCAGTCGTTTTTCACACCGATATAGCGACCTGTTGTCTCGCTTTCGTCTGCGATGGTGATGACAGGACGGTCAAAGTTCTCTGGGAAATACTTGGCTGGTATCAGCTTGCTGAATCTGTCATTTTCAATGATTGTGCGACGTGGCTCAATAGGAGTTGGGTCGCCATCAATGATGGTTACATCATAGTCGTATGACATCCTGTAGTTGTAGTCTTTTCCTTGTACCGTTTTCACTGTAGTGAAATATGTTTCAAGAAAGACTTTCCAGGCGGCAGTTCTTTTCACGATACTCTTGGCATGAGCTTCCTTGTCATAGTCTGCTACTCCAAAAGTCTCTATGTCGGAATGACCTCCTACATAGAGTACTTTCAGATTCGTCTTTTTGGCTGTGGCAGCCATTGTTGCGATGCACGCTAACAAGGCTATTGCCATTATTGATAAAAATCTCTTCATGTTGTATATAATATTAATGTTTATATTCTCTGATGTTGATGATGCCTTCCTTGGCAGTTATCTTCAATCTTGTGATATTCTCTATTGCATTGAGAGTCTGTCCCATCGGTTCGTATTTGTCAATGCTGCCTGTGAATCGCAGTTCTTTCATGTCTTCGGACGAGAACTCCACCTTCATGTTGTACCAATGGGAGATAACTTCCATCAGATCTTGCAGCGTGCAGCCGTCGAACAAGAAGTTGCCCGTGTTCCAAGAGGTGTAAAAATTAACATCCACTTGCTGGATGTCTGGTGTTCTGCCTGCTTTCAGGGTTGCCATATCGCCTGGTTTCAACAGGTATTCTTTACCGTACTTGCTGCTCACACCAACTTTACCTTTCACCAGAACAACGCTGGTTACACCTTTTTCCTTCATCGTGTTGACATTAAACTCGGTACCATAGTCGTGTACATCTCCGTTGGCAGTCTCTACTATGAAAGGTCGTTTCTTCGAGTCGTTGGCCACGATGAAATAGGCTTCTCCCTTGAGCTTTACCTTACGCTCGCTGCCTACAAAGTGATTAGGATAGATGAGGGTGGTATTGTAGTTGAGATGCACGTAGGTTCCGTCGTCCAGTACCATCCAGAATTCCTTGTCTTTCTTTGTTATCAGGGAGCTTTCTGTTATTTCGTCGCTTCCCAAAAAACTGCTTCCATCCTTACTGTCAGCTACTTTTTCTGCTTGTGCCAATGCACTCTGTGCATCTTTCACCTTGATGGTTTTGCCGTTGATGGTAAGTGTAGCTCCATTCATGTCATTCTGCTGAACCCGTTCTATGGCTTGATGCAGTTCTGCGGTGATGACGGCTGGTGGGGTGGAACCTTGATGTCCGAAATACATCCATGTACCCATTAATATGAGGGCGATAGCTGCTGCAGCGGCTATGCGTCGCAACCAGATGATGGTAGCAGCTTTGTCATCATTTCTATCTTCCTGTTCCTCTGCATGTTGGAGAGATGCTTTGAATGTAGCTTTTGCTTTCTCGGCATCAATGCTCTTGTAGAGATGGTAGCGTTGGAGAAAATCATCTTCATTCATGAGATGCTCTATTTTGTCTTTTAGCGACGCATCTTGCTCTACTCTTGATAAGAGCTCCTTGCCTTCTTCCTCTGAGATTTCGCCAGTCAGTAATTTACTGACGAGTGTATTGATATCAATATTCTTATTCATATTTTCTAATACTTTTGTGATAGAATTATTCTCTGTATTTACTATTATAACACACTTGGGTGCGTTTGTGGTTACAAAAATCAAGAAAAAAGTGAAAAAAAGTTGCATTTTTTAATTTTACTGCATAAAAATGCGTATCTTTGCACTCATGAGTGAGAAAAGTGATATTGAAATTGCAATAATTTGCCAATGGGATAATCAGGCCATCGAGTTGTTGTACGATAAATATTATCGTGCCTTGGTGAGTTATGGTTGTCAGTTTGTGGAAATGACCATTGCAGAAGATATCGTGCAGGATCTTTTCTCTGTTCTATGGGAACGTCGCCCTTTTTTCAACAGTATTTCCAAGTTTTCCGCCTATTTATATAATACGGTGCATAACTCTGCTCTCAATCACCTGCGCCATCAAACGGTACACAACAACTATCGGCAGAGTATAGTTGATAATCTGCAGGAGTTTATGCTGGTGGATGATACCTTGGATATTTTTAATAAGGAAGAAATCTATCGTCAACTCTTTGCTGCGATAGATGAGTTGCCTCCTCGCCAAAAGGAAGTCTTTCTTCTTTGTATGGAGGGGAAGAAAAACAGGGAGATTGCAGAGCAACTGGACATCTCTGCTGAGACGGTGAAGGTACAGAAGCGTCGTGCGATAGCTCGATTAAGGGATAAACTTTCTCCTATGTTAATTGAAATTATTCTTGTTCTGATAAGAAAAAGTTTTGATGCCTAATTACTTCTCCGTTCAGCGTCTTTATGCGGAACTTTCTTCTGGGAGTATAGTTTATTCATATAGAATTAAAGTGTTTTCTATATGCTTATAACAAATAATAAGCGGCATTCCTTGGATATGAATGCCGCTTATCATATAATTCGATATTTTTCTGAGTCATCTATGAAAGATTTGTCTTCTCGGTTTTCACAATCTTTCGGCCTTCTCTTATTTCAGATATTCTCCGAAATCAGTCAATCTCATATCGCCCTTCTTCAGGAAGGTATCGTGCATGGCGAGGGCGGCACGCATGCTCTGTGGCTCGTGGCCCTTCTCGGCAAACTTCAGATACTCACGGAGCATAGGGCGGTAATCCGGATGGGCACAGTTTTCGATAATCTCTTTGGCACGACGCAACGGCCCCTTGCCACGAAGATCGGCTACTCCCTGTTCGGTAACGATGACATCCACATCATGCTCTGTACTGTCTACGTGACTGCACATCGGAACAATGGCTGAAATGCAACCGTTCTTGGTGGTACTCTGCGTGGTGAAGATAGAAATGTAACCATTGCGCTCGTAATCGCAGGAACCGCCGATACCATTCATCAGCTTGCTGCCGCAGATATGGCTGGAGTTCTCATTGCCGTAGATATCGCACTCGATGGCGGTGTTCATGGCGATGACACCCAGACGGCGGATGACCTCAGGAGAGTTTGAAATCTCGCTCTGGCGGATGGTGAGATGCTTCTTGAAGTAATCAATATCATCATACACCTCTTTCAATGTATCGTTTGTTACGGTGAGCGAAGAGCAGGAAGCATCCTTGATTCTTCCCTCGCGCATGTATTTCACTACAGCATCCTGAACCACCTCGGTATAAACGCTGAATACCGGCACGTTAGGGTTCTGTCCTAATGCCTCAAGAACGGCATTGGAAGTTACTCCCACTCCGCTCTGCAAAGGCAGGAACTGAGGAGGAATATGTCCCTTCTTCAGGTCGCTGACCAGGAAATCAGCCACATTATGTCCCATCTGTTCCGTCACAGGGTCGAGAGGTTTGAAGGCACGTGCCTCCTCCGGAATGTTGCATTCTATCACACCCACAATCTTATGTGCATCAATCTCAACATACTCCTTACCGATTCTATCGCCTACGTTCATGATAGGGATAGGAGTGCGGAACGGGCATTCTGCTATCTCGTATACATCGTGCAGATAGCGGGAAGCTGGACTGTGGAAGGTATTCTTCTCGATGAGCACCTTCTTGGCAAGGCGGACGATGGTAGGAACAATGCCGCCGGCAGAGGTCAGGAATGCCTTGCAGGTGGTTTCGCCTTCTTCCAAATCAGAAACTTCGATGATGGCAAGGTCTATTTCGCCATAGAAGCCACGGCGCAGGCGCTCAGCCATGTGGCCGAGGTGCATATCCTCATAATCAATCTCGCCCAGGTTGGTATGAGTTCTAAAATCCTTGTTGGTAGAAAATGGCGCACGGAACTTGATGGCATGGGCTGCTGCCATGTCACCTTCGATACTCTGCGAGGTAGAAGCACCCGTGAGGATGCCCACCTGGAAAGGTCTGCCCGCCTCGTGCTCAGCCACGGCTCTCTTGGAGAGTTCGCGGAAGGTTGCCTTAGGCACGCCGTTTGGTGTGAAACCACTCAATCCGATTGTATCTTGATCGTTAATCATCGCTGCCGCTTCGGCAGCACTCAATCTTGTATATGCCATTTTCTTCTAACTTAATACTCATTAGCGGAACTTATAGCCGCCTTCTTGATAATTGATAACTGTTTGCGGCTGCAAAGTTACACATTATTTTCGATATACGCTAATAATTTGATAATTTTATGCAATTAATTGGCAAAAAACTTACAAATAGTGAATAGATATACAAAAACTGCTTACTTTATGCAAAAAGATAGCCGAAAGTTTGGATGACATTGCCCTATAAGCGTGTATGACCTTAATTTTTCTTTGGATTACAGTTTACTTGTTTGCAGTCTGTTTGAATCCTGTATCTTCCGTTGACCATGATTGCCATTTACACTCGCCGACTTCCATTTCAGAGAACTGTGCGGTGAATGAATGGTCAACCGGACTTGCCGCATATATTCCGAACGAGATTTCCCCATCACCCTTATCCAAATGGAATGTACGCATCTGGTGGAAAGTGGTACCGTCAGGACTTGTCTCTATATAATAGTCGCTTCCCCGACGACTAAGGCGATACCACATTTCCTTTATGGAAGATGGAATATCATGCGTAGCCCAATCGGAATATCCGTTGTTTGTCACCACACTGCCCAATCTCTGGTATTCCTCGTTCTCGTATTCGATTGATGCCTTCATCCAATTATCACTGTCAAGATAGATTGCGATTCCGCACTGGTCGAACAGGGCGGAACTGTTGAACGATGTCTTTACAGTAAAAGAAAAGAACTTGTTGGAGGTTTTCATTTGCAGCACCGGAGCATTGTCGTTGCTGAACCCATAATAGGTGCGCTGCCATAAGTCTGTGTGAGGTTCTGAAACGATTGTAATCAACGAGTCCGTGATAGTGTATTGTTTGGGCTCACGAATCCAAAACAAGTTTTCAGCCACAAATGGCTTTAAGATTGTGTCATTTTTTTCCATATTCGATTTATTTGCTATTGATGATTGTTGTTTTTTCTCATTTTGACATGACAGCAGAGTGCATGCAAGCAGCGACAATGCTATGAAAAATTGATTTCTCTTCATTTGTCGAAATGTTTAATATGTTTGTTAAAATCTGATAATAGTGCTGAGGTATGGTGTTTATTCCCCGTCGAGCTTACCTATGCGAAAATTGGCAACAGCCTCTTGCTTAAGCGACACTTCCGTAAAATAGCAGGTGTGTGCATCGTCTTTAGGACTTTGGGAACTTAGGCCAAGAAGTGTGATACCATTCTCTCCGCCGTTTTTAGACTTTGTAAAACGGATTCCTCCTACATTGATATTGCATGTAGCGAGTTTAACGTTTTCCGTTAAGACTTTCTTGTCAGAACTTCCTTCTTTTTTCTCTGACTCTTTCTGGATGCATCCAGTCATAGCAAGACTTGCTATGATTGCGATAAATACTAATTTTCTCATTGTAACATTGATTTGATGTTTATTAAATTGCAACTTCCTTGTGATTTATTTGCGGTTGCAAAATTAGAGAAAATTTACGATATGTGCAATACTGATTTCTAACCAATTTTCGAATCAGGCATGCACATTAAATAAGGTTCATTCTTAATGCAATTTCTACTGCGGCTGCGGTATTGGCAACTTTTAACGATGCTAAAATATCCTGACGATGGCGATTAACAGTATAAATGGATATGTTTAACTTGTCGGCAATTTGTTTGCTTGGTACTCCTTTAGCTATCAATGACAGTATTTCAAGTTGTCGGCGGCTAAGAATTTTACGGTCACTCGCTTCGTATATGTCTCGTCCAACCGTTTCCCCGGTTAATAGATTAACAATTATTCCATCTTGTCGGTTATGGGAAATAGGGTACGGGATGTAAGTGCATAGACCGAGTAAAACACTACCATTGGCACTACAGCTGAAATATCTCGTTGTATGGAGTATCTTGACTTTTTCATTGTCTCCGGCCCGGTAAAAATTAAGGATACATGAAGCTGAAAAATTTGTCTTTTCTTTTATTGAACGTTCTTTTATAAAGTTGAAGAAACGAAGTTCCAGTACATGACGTTCAATAAGTTCGTCTTCTTTTGCATGACAGAATACGATGTCCTCAAAGGCAGAATTACGATCTACCATATATTCTGGAAGATTCATTATAGTTTGACCGAATCTTCCAGAATAAATATGGCATTCTTTATTTTGAAAATCTGATACAACTGCTATGCCTTCTGTTGCTAATGCATAACCATTTGCACACGCTTTTGCTTGAGCGAGTAATAGTTCCCTGTTATCCGAGGCTTCAAACTCTTGATCTGTCAAAAGCGATTTTAGTTCATTTTCTTGCTTCATTCTGAATTGATATCTATTCGCACCATTACGGAGTAGTGCCATTTAAATTTTGTTGCAAAATTACTAATAATAATTGATTTAGATTACAAGCTTCTCTTAAAATATATTAATTGAACATGAAGTCGAAATAGGGTTGGTTATCATTAAATGTTGCTTAACCCACTTGAACAACTTATGACAAGCTTTTATATATTTGAAGCCTATCATACAGAGAGAATTGACCATGGAAGATCTGTTCCATTGATATTTTCGAGGAATTTAATAACATTTTGCGAATGATTTGTCGGATATATCAGAAAAATGAGTTAACTTTGCACTCAAAATATAAATAATATAAAAGAAAGGTTCATACAAGATGGAACAGAAATTACTGATTTACAACACTCTCACTCGTACGAAAGAGAGATTCACTCCGCTCCACGCTCCTAACGTGGGCATGTATGTTTGTGGCCCTACCGTGTATGGCGATCCGCATCTCGGTCATGCACGACCAGCCATCACATTCGATATACTCTTCCGCTATCTCAAGCACCTGGGCTATAAGGTTCGCTACGTTAGAAACATTACCGACGTGGGCCACCTGGAGCACGATGCAGATGAAGGCGATGACAAGATTGAGAAGAAGGCTCGCCTGGAGCAGTTGGAGCCAATGGAGATTGCGCAGTACTACACCAACCGCTACCACGATGCCATGGAGGCGCTGAACGTACTCCCTCCTAGCATTGAGCCTCATGCCACAGGTCATATCATCGAACAGGAGAAACTGGTTCAGGAAATTCTGGACAATGGCTATGCCTACGAGAGCAACGGCTCTATCTACTTCGACATCGAGAAGTATAACAAGGATCATAAGTACGGTATCCTCTCTGGACGTAACCTGGAGAACGTAATCAACGAGAGCCGCGAGCTGGCTGGTATCGGCGAGAAGAAGAACCAGGCTGACTTCGCTCTCTGGAAGAAGGCTTCACCAGAGCACATCATGCGCTGGCCTAGTCCTTGGAGCGATGGTTTCCCTGGCTGGCACTGCGAGTGTACTGCGATGGGACGCAAGTACTTGGGCAGCCACTTCGATATTCACGGTGGCGGCATGGATTTGATTTTCCCTCACCACGAGTGCGAGATTGCTCAGGCTGTAGCTTCTCAGGGCGACCAGATGGTTCATTACTGGATGCACAACAATATGATTACCATCAATGGTCAGAAGATGGGTAAGAGCTTGGGTAACTTCATCACTCTGGAGCAGTTCTTCACAGGCAATCACGACAGTCTGGAGCAGGCTTATTCGCCAATGACTATCCGTTTCTTCATCCTCTCTGCTCACTACCGCAGCACCGTAGATTTCTCTAACGATGCATTGAAGGCTAGCCAGAAGGGATTGGAGCGCCTGATGAATGGTTTGAACGACCTGGAGCGTGTGCCTGTGGCTAAGCAGAGCGATGATCAGGTGAAGAAGTTTGTAAGCGAGTTGCGCCAGCGCTGCTACGATGCGATGAACGATGACTTCCAGACTCAGCTTGTTATCAGCTATCTCTTCGAGGCTTGCCACGTAATCAACACAGCCCTCGACCACAAGGCAAACATCTCTGCTGAAGACCTGAAGGAGCTTTCAGACACCATGCATCTCTTCACCTTCGACCTGCTCGGTCTGAAGAGTGAGAAGGGAGCCAACAATGATGCTCGTGAAGAGGCTTATGGCAAGGTAGTAGATATGGTTCTCAACCTGCGTGCCAAGGCTAAGGCTGATAAGGACTGGGCTACCAGCGACCAGATTCGCGATGCCCTGGCTGAAGCCGGTTTCGAGGTAAAGGACACCAAGGATGGTGTTACCTGGAAATTGAACAAATAAACTCCACACGCCCTGAAAGGGCAGAAGCTCCTAGCCCAGGGCAGCGCCCTGGGTAATTACATACACAAAATAGTCGCCCTGTAAGGGCAAAAGCTTTGTATATTTGAAGCTTTTGCCCTTACAGGGCGTCTTGTTTATTGCTATTGTACCCAGGGCGCTGCCCTGGGCTAGGAGCTTCTGCCCTTTCAGGGCGTGCTGCTTGCGTTCTACCTTTACTTTAAACCTGTAACCATTGGTTCAGGGCATTTATGGCGTTTTCTTCCTTGCAGCAAGTGAATCTTTCTGTCTGCCAGATATAGAATCCCGCAACATCTTGTCTTTCTTATTCTTATATTCCTTATACTCTTTTTCGTAATAATGGGCATAGTTGGCGAAAGGCTCTGTCGTTACCTCATCGCTCGATGCCGTATAGGTATTTCCGTATGGATCGGATGCCTTGATGATGATTCTGGCATTCGGATTCCTAGGAGTATAATAATAAAGGTGGTTCATGATGAGATAACCGTTGCCCTTGCTCACGAACCGGTAAGATACACTCTCGCTGTACTTATGATGGTAGCCGGCGGCAAAGGCATCCTGACCCTTTCCGCTGAGGCGCCCCATCAGATATTCCTTGCCATCCTCTACGGCTACAACACGCCAATGACTGGTAGCATTGAAGACATTGGCTACCAGGATATTCCTGTTGTTTGCCAACTGCCAATCCCTAGAGTATTTCTCGCCGTTGAAATCGGTCTGCGCACGGAACAAGGTCATCTGCTTGCTCTTATCCCAGAAAGTTCCCTTGTAATAGCAGTTGCTGATGCTGGTACCCACAAAACTATAGACATAATATCCGTTCGGGGTGCCGCAGATGTTGATATTCGACTGCCATATATTGCCACAGGCAGCAGCATGACAATGCTCCATCACATCCTCGCCCTGATAATTGATCTCGTGGTTGCAGGCAAAATGAGTATGGCCGCAGAAGAGTTCATATCCTCCCTTGAATGGCTTCAAAAGAGATAACAGCAGCGAGAGACGGGAAGAAGAATAATGCCCCTGCTCATTGGCATTGGTCAGCGGCTTCGCCTTGCTAAAAGGCGCATTGCCGAAGGTGAACGGGATATGATAGCAGAGCACCACCTTCATATCCTTTGGCGTAAGGGCCAAATCCTGCTTCAGCCATTTCACCTGGCGCTCACGTAATTCTCCAGGCGAATAATAGGACATGCCGCGATGGAAGAAGCAGTTGTTGATGCAGACATAATGCACATCGCCACGGTTGAAGGAAAAATCGGTAGGACCGAAATTCTCTTCCCACTTCCTGCGGTAGAGCGCCTTGCCATCCTGATCGTGATTGCCGATGACGGAGAAGAGACGCATCTCTGAAGAGCCCAATGCCTGGCGTATCTGACGCTCCAGCTTGGCGTTGTAGCCGCCATAATACTGCACATCATCGCCCATGCTGAGCCCGTAGACCGGTGTTCCGGCTGGCAGCGAACTGATGGTCTGCCTGATGTCCGCCATCGTCTGGGTAGTGAATCTTTCTACATCGCTCTTCTTGATGGGATTATCATCCGGAGAAGTATAGTAAGGGCTGTAGGCATTGGTAACCTGCGGGTCGCCGATGACAATCATCTTATAGTGAATCTCCTTGCCGCCCGGCAGTCGGGTGAGGGTGAAGTTATAGGTTTTCTTCCCCTTGGATACCTTTTGGTAGAAGAAAGCCGTGCGATCGGTCTTAGAATGGGTAGGGACCTCGCAATCAGCTGGAACAGAATAGTATATGAATTTTGCCAGGCTGTCTCGCTTCATCTTATATCTGCCCTGTGCATCGGTTTTCACACAGTTGAATCCATCGCTCACGATGACGCCAGCCACTCCCTTTCCTTCCTTATCTCTTAAAGTTCCGGAGATATTGAAATCCATCTTCTTCACAGGTTTCTTCTTCAGCGTATCTGCAGGCTGTGGCTTGAGCCGGAGAACCGGTGGGTTTTTCACCAGGTTCTGTATCTGTTTCTTGGGGTAGAGCAGGTGCAAGGTGATGCCTATTGCTACGAGCGCGCAGCAAGCAACCGACAGAACCCCTATGTATAATTGTTTCTTTTTCATGAGTACAAAAGTACGGCTTTATTATGGTAATGCAGCATATATTCATTTAAAAAACTCTAAATATTACCTTAGGGTAACTTACCTTAGGGTAATATTTCGTAACTTTGTACCAAATTACTAGGAATATGGCAAAATATCTATCACCATTTCAATTTGGTACATTAGCTACCAATGAGAATTTTATCGACAGACAGGAAGACAGGGCTTTGCTGAAGCAATTACTGTCCTCCCATATCAACGTGATGCTGATTTCACCACGCCGATGGGGTAAATCATCGCTAGTGAAAAGGGCGATGAACGAATTGGCTGATGAGGATAATAACGTAAGAATCTGTTATATTGATGCCTTCAGCATCGGCTCTGAATCTGAATTTTATCGCACTTTTGCCAGTCAGGTTATAGCTTGTGCTTCCTCTAAAATGGAACGATGGATAGAGGATGCAAAGAAATTCCTGACAGGTGTGATACCGCAGGTTGTAATCAACGACCAGGTGACCGACTTCATGGCTTTCGACCTGAAGTTTGTGCCACAGGAGCGTGATAAGATGGCGATTCTCCAACTGCCTGAGTTGCTGGCAAAGGAAAAGGGCATCAGGATTATCGTCTGCATCGACGAGTTCCAGCAGTTGGCTAATCTTCCTGAGTATAAGGATATGGAGGGAAAGATGCGCTCGGTATGGCAGCAACAGCAGCTTACCTCTTACTGCCTCTACGGCAGCAAGCGAAACATGATGCTCAATATCTTCAACAATTCCAATAGTCCTTTTTATCGCTTTGGACAAGTGATTTTCATGCAGAAGATAGCTAAGGAGCATTGGATTCCATTCATTCTGTCATCTTTCGAGAAGACAGGAAAGTCAATCTCTGCAGAGATGGCCGAGCGGATCTGTGATGCCGTGGCTTGCCATTCCTGGTATCTCCAGCAGTTGTGCTATTTTATCTGGAGTTTCACGGTTTCGGAAGTGACGGAAGATATATATCATCTGGGATTGAAACAGGTACTCAACATCAATACCCCGATGTTTCAGAATGATACGGAGAATCTCAGTTCCACCCAGATAGAGATGCTTAAGGCTATAGCCAATGGCGAACAGCATTTCTCTTCGCAAGCCGTGAAACAAATCTATAATCTTGGTAATCCGAATACGATTGTCAAGAACAGGAAAACGCTCCAGAACAAAGATATTATCGAAAAGCAAAACGATGCTTTTGTCTTTGTTGACCCGATATACCGGCTGTGGTTTAAGGAGGAGTATTGTAGATAAAAACTATGTAAATTTAAAGAAATAATATAAGGAGAAAAAAGATAATGGCAAACGATAATAAAGGTCTTACACCGATGATGAGACAGTTTTTCGAGATGAAATCGAAACATCCCGAAGCGCTGCTGCTCTTCCGTTGCGGTGACTTCTACGAAACTTACTGCGAAGATGCGGTGGAGGCATCCCGTATACTCGGCATTACGCTGACACGACGTAACAATGGCGGTTCTACGGGCACGACTGAGATGGCAGGATTCCCTCATCATGCTCTGGATACCTATCTGCCTAAACTCATCAGGGCGGGTAAGCGCGTAGCGGTATGCGACCAGCTGGAAGACCCGAAGAAGAAACGACTCGAAATAAAAGGTAAGAAGGGACTGAGCCAGATGGACAAGATGGTGAAGCGAGGTATTACTGAACTCGTTACACCGGGTGTGGCGATGGGAGATAACGTACTAAACTACAAGGAGAACAACTTCCTGGCAGCCGTACACTTCGGCAAGACCGCCTGCGGTGTGAGCTTTCTGGATATCTCGACCGGAGAGTTTCTTACCGGCGAGGGAACCTACGACTATGTAGAAAAACTGATGGGCAACTTCATGCCGAAAGAGGTGCTCTACGACCGCGCCCGAAAGAACGACTTCGAGAAATATTTCGGCAGCAAATACTGTACCTTCGAGCTGGATGACTGGGTTTTCACCGAACAGACAGCCCTGCAGAAACTCTTGGGACATTTCAAGACAAAATCTCTGAAAGGTTTCGGCGTAGAGCATCTCAAGAACGGCGTGATAGCCAGTGGTGCCATCATGCAGTATCTCGAGATTACCCAGCATACACAGATTAATCATATCACCGCCCTTTCACGTATCGAAGAAGATAAGTTCGTGCGTATGGACAGGTTTACCATCCGCAGTCTGGAGCTGGTTGCCCCTATGCAGGAAGACGGTTCTTCTCTCCTGAATGTCATCGACCGTACGGTAACGGCGATGGGCGGACGTATGCTCAGACGCTGGCTGGTCTTCCCATTGAAAGATGTGAAACCTATCAACGAGCGTCTCGACATCGTGGAATATTTCTTCAAGGAACCGGAATTCCGTCAGCTTCTCGATGACCAGCTGCATCGCATCAGCGACCTGGAGCGTATCATTTCCAAAGTAGCCGTGGGTAGAGTTTCGCCTCGCGAAGTGGTTCAGCTGAAGAATGCACTTGAAGCCATCAAGCCTATCAAGGTGGCATGCCAGCATGCTACGAACGAGGCTCTGAAGCGGGTAGGCGAGCAGCTGAACGTATGCGAGACCCTGAAAGACCGCATCGCCAGGGAAATACAGCCCGATCCGCCACAGCTGGTCAATAAGGGTGACGTGATAGCTGACGGATTCAATGCCGAACTTGACGACCTTCGTGCCATCAGTCGCCACGGCAAGGATTATCTGCTCAAGATACAGGAAAGGGAGATAGAAAAGACAGGAATTTCGAGTCTGAAGGTAGGTTACAATAATGTTTTCGGATACTATCTGGAGGTGAGAAATACCTTTAAGGATAAGGTGCCTGAGGAGTGGATACGCAAGCAGACGCTGGCTCAGGCAGAGCGTTATATCACCCAGGAACTGAAGGAATATGAGGAAAAGATTCTCGGTGCTGATGAGAAGATTCTAGTATTGGAAGCACAGCTCTTCAACGAACTGATAGCTGCCATGCAGGAGTATATTCCGCAGATACAGATCAATGCCAACCTCATCGCCCGTATGGACTGTCTTTTGTCATTTGCAAAGACATCTGATGAGAACCGCTACGTGCGCCCTATCGTCGATGATTCTGAGGTGCTCGACATCAAACAGGGCAGGCATCCGGTGATTGAAACCCAACTGCCGCTGGGCGAACGCTATGTACCTAACGATGTGCTGCTCGATACCGAGAAACAGCAGATTATGATGATTACTGGTCCTAACATGGCTGGTAAATCGGCTCTGCTGCGCCAGACCGCCCTTATCGTGCTCCTGGCACAGGTAGGCTGTTTTGTGCCCGCAGAGAGCGCCCGAGTTGGACTGGTGGATAAAATTTTCACACGTGTAGGTGCAAGCGACAATATATCGCTCGGCGAATCGACCTTCATGGTAGAGATGACCGAGGCGGCAAACATTTTGAACAACGTTTCTCCGCGCTCGCTGGTGCTCTTTGATGAGCTGGGAAGAGGTACTTCTACCTACGATGGTATTTCCATTGCCTGGGCTATCGTGGAATATCTGCACGAACATAAGAAGGCGCAGGCACGTACGCTCTTTGCTACCCACTATCATGAGCTCAACGAGATGGAGAAGAACTTCCCTCGCATCAAGAACTTCAATGTGAGTGTGAGAGAGGTGGACGGAAAGGTAATCTTCCTGCGTAAACTGGAACCGGGAGGCAGTGAGCACTCTTTCGGTATCCATGTGGCAGAGATTGCCGGTATGCCTCGCAGCATCGTGAACCGTGCCAATGTGATTCTCAAACAGTTGGAGGATGACAATGCCGGGGTTGGCGGTGCCGGTAAACCGAACGTACAGCACATCGATGAACCTAAGGATGGTGTGCAGCTCAGTTTCTTCCAGCTCGATGATCCTGTACTGACGCAGATACGTGATGAAATACTCGGGCTGGATGTGAACAATCTCACTCCGGTAGAGGCATTGAACAAGCTCAATGACATCAAGAAGATTCTACTGGGAAGATAAAAATATAAATCCCTCCCCGTGGCAGCAGATGCTGTTGCACGAGGAGGGATTTTTATAATCTGAAAATAAGTCGTCTAATATTATTTTGCCGCTACGTTCTTTTCTTTCGCTCTCTTTGTGCTGGAAACGATGCTCCATACACCGGCGATGATGAGCGGAATGCTCAATATCTGTCCCATATCCATAGGCAGACCTGCCTCGAATGCTACCTGAATCTCCTTGGTATATTCGATGAAGAAACGGAAGGTGAAGATGAGGGTAAGGCAAAGACCGAAATAGAAACCGGTTCCAACGCTCTTAGGACCTCTCTTCTTATAGATGAAGAGGATGATGAGGAAGAAGCAGAAATATGCCAATGCCTCGTAGAGCTGACCCGGATGGCGTGGATACTGGTCTTCGCGAACGAAGATAAATGCCCAAGGCACATCGGTTACCTTGCCGATAATCTCTGAATTCATCAGATTGCCCAAACGGATAAAGGTGGCTGTAATGCCTGAGCAGATACCCATATTATCGAGCACTACCCAGCCGCTCACCTTCATGTTGCGGCAATAGAGCCAGATGCCGACGAACATGCCGAATACGCCTCCGTGGCTCGCCAGTCCCTCATAACCCGTAAATTTCCAACTGCCGTCTGGCATGTGGTGGATAGGTATCAGCATCTCGATGAAGTGATCCCACTGGGTGAGGAAATATTCCGGCTGATAGAAGATGCAATGTCCCAAACGGCCACCTATCAGTACACCTAAGAAGATGTAGAGAAACAGTGGGGAGAACTTCTCATCTGAGAGCCCCTGCTGCTTGTAGAGCTTGCTCATGAGCAGATAGCCCAGCAGCAGACCGATCATCCAGCAGGTGGAGTAGTAGCGGATGGTCATAGGACCCAGATGAGCCAGGATTGGGTCTGGGTCCCATACGATATAGTTAAGCAGATTTGCTATCATAACCGTAGAAGAATAGGATTATACATTGAAGCGGAAGTGCATGATGTCACCATCCTGTACGACGTACTCCTTGCCCTCGATGCCGAGCTTACCAGCCTCGCGTACTGCAGCCTCAGAGCCATACTTGATATAGTCATCATACTTGATAACCTCTGCACGGATGAATCCCTTCTCGAAGTCGGTATGGATGACGCCGGCACACTGAGGGGCCTTCCAGCCCTTGTGATAGGTCCATGCCTTGACCTCCATCTCACCAGCGGTGATGAATGTTTCGAGGTTCAGCAGGGCGTATGCCTTCTTGATGAGTCGGTTTACGCCGCTCTCTTCCAGTCCGAGTTCTTCGAGGAACATCAGTTTGTCCTCGTAGGTTTCGAGCGATGCGATGTCTTCCTCTGTCTTAGCAGCGATGACCATGCACTCAGCACCTTCTTCCTTGGCGATTTCCTCTACCTTCTTGCTATACTCGTTGCCGGTCTTGGCAGAAGCCTCGTCAACATTGGCTACGTAGAGCACAGGCTTGGTAGTGAGGAGGAAGAGGTCGTGAGCCACCTTCTGCTCTTCCTTGGTTTCGAAAGTAACGCCACGAGCATTCTTTCCCTGCTCCAGAACAGCCTTGTAAGCCTCCAGAACGGTAACCATCGTCTTAGCATCCTTGTTGCCTGCTGCAGCAGTCTTCTTCTGCTTGGTGAGCTGAGATTCGATAGTTTCCAGGTCCTTGAGCTGCAACTCTGTATCGATGACGCTCTTATCCTCCAAAGGATCAACCTTAGCGCCACCCTCGCGAACGATGTTGTCATCGTCGAAGCAGCGGATTACGTGGATGATAGCATCGCACTCACGGATATTTCCCAAGAATTTATTACCAAGACCTTCGCCCTTGCTGGCACCCTTTACGAGACCTGCGATATCCACGATTTCGCAAGTAGCTGGGACGATGCGTCCTGGGTGAACAATCTCTGCCAACTTGTTGAGTCGCTCATCTGGTACGGTGATGACGCCCAAGTTTGGTTCGATAGTACAGAAAGGGAAGTTAGCTGCCTGTGCCTTTGCACTAGACAGACAGTTGAACAGTGTAGACTTACCCACGTTTGGGAGGCCTACAATACCACATTTTAATGCCATTTTATCTTTAAACGTTTAAATATTTGGTGCAAAGGTACACATTATAAATGAAAGATACGAAGAAATCGTTGAAAATTAACTAAAAAAGGCATCCACAGCCCCCGTGGATGCCTTTATGATAGCATTTTTAGAGATTCTTTTCGAATTGCTTCAATACATCGCATCTGGTGGTGTAGCTATCTACGATTTCCGGATGCTGATGGCTGAACTGGCTCCATTCCATCATAGCCTGATATTGAGCGGATTGTGGCTGTAGAAGCTTCTGCTCTTTCCAGTTGGCATCATAGGTAATCTTAAACCATGGGTCAATACCAATGGATGAGAGGGCATAGAGCGAATGATAGCGAAGCGTGAGATTGCTGCTTTGCTTGCTTATCTTGAGATAGTCTTGAGCGATAGCTGCGAAATCGGCTTCGCCTGTGCGGGCACTATCGGCTACACTCTTGCCATAATGGGTAAGATACCAGCAGTCGCCATAGCAGGATGCCTGGTAATAGCGGATGGCAAGCTCATAGGCAAGCTTCTCCCTGGCTTCGCCTTCACGAGCCACATTGTATTGGCTGATGAGCTGGTTCATCTCCTGGCAGAATTTCCACTTCGGGTTCTCCTTCAGGTGGGCATAACTGCCCTGGATGCTCCACATATCCGAATCATTCACCTTCTGGTGGTTGAACCAGTAAGGTACGGAGTAGCTTCGCTTTTCGGCGTAGAAACTGATGGCCTGGTTGTTGATGAACTTCAGGGATACATCTTTCTGCCAGCAGGCAGCTTCGCCAAAGTTTCCCTCGGCAAGATACTTGGTGCCTATCATATCCTTGAAGAAATCGGCACTGCGATAGAGCGACTGGCATACGTATTGCTCGAAGGTATCCTGATGAGAAGATGTGATGAAGCGATAGTAATCAGCAAGCTGCTGCGCAGAGAGTGAGTCGAGACGAATGGCGTATTCTGATGAATAAAGATAACGGCTGATGTATTCTTCATCCTGTTGATCCTTGTAGAAGGTTCGCATGTAGGCATCCATCATGCCATACATCGCAGTGGCCATGCTTTCGTAATTTCTGCCAGCTTCCTGCCTGCCTTCCTTTTTTGCCTTGTCTGCCATTGTCTTGAACCGGTTGTACAGGGCGCGGTAAGCTACACGCTCCATTACCTCTATATAATGAATGTCGGGATTGGTGAAATCATCCTTTTTCGGGTATTCTCCCTTCGCTTTTTGGCTTTCTCCCTTTGCCATCTCGTTGAGCCATTTGAATTCACCGACCAGATATTGTGGGTAATCGCTATCCACCTGTGTGTTTCGGGTAGAAACCAGGAGGCGGATGGCTCTTGCATTATTCTTCATTCGCTGTGTTCCATCCAGGGCGATAGCTTCATTAATCTCCTTCCATGCTTCCTGCTGATATCCATAGAGATAATGGAGCATGGCGGTGGCAGAGTGCCACAGGCAAGGATTCTGCGTCTTGTTTTCGGCGATGACCTTATTGGCGAAAGTGATGAAGCTGAGGGCCTCTTTCTGATAGATAACCTTGGCGCCTATTTGCTCAATCCACTCTTTATCTATCTGTTCTTTGGAGCGGCTGTCTATCGTCTGCTGACAGTTGTTTACGAAATCCTGCACCAGATAGGTGAGCATTGCCGAGTTCGGATTCTTGAGATAAATGCTCTGGATGCCTGCAAGATTGCGATAGTTTCGGGCGAGCACTCTGATGCTTGCCATATCTCCCTGCTCGGCATAGATTTCGAGTGCCTGGTGATGTTTCCCTGTTTTCCACAAGGCTCGGGCATAAATGTTGCGCATCGCCTCTCGCCATGGTGATTTCGGAAGTCGGGAGGCAATGGCATTCCAATATGTGATGTTCTGCTGGTGGAATCCCTTCATCATGTTGGTACGCATGCGGAGCAAGGCGTATTGGCTCTTGAGTTGGGTGCCTTTATAAATTTTGGCGGCATTGTTGAGCCGGGTCAGCGATTGCTGAATCTGTAGCCGTTCTTGTTTCGAGGCGTAGTTCCAGGCATTGGGATTCAACTTCTCGCAGGCATCCAGGTAGGCATTCAGATTTCTTAAGTAAGAAAGCATTCCTGCATCCTTCTTGCTTTGGGCTACTTTCTGAATATCCTCCTTGTTCCATCTGTAGAAAGATAAGTTGATGGAGGATGTATTGCCGGCATATTTCTGCCAGTAGCTGGCGATATCGTAGAGATATGCTGGCGAAGTCTGGTCGCGGTTGAACACGCTGAACATATAGTAGTTATGATCAGAGTATTCGGCAACGCAGGCGTTGGCGTGGGTGCTAAATGCTGCTGCCATCACTCCTATGATTAAAAATCTTTTCATAATCTTCTGAGTTAAATCGTTTGATATTATCGGTGTTGAGGTCGAAGAGAATGACCTCGTTGTTGATGTCGTCATTCTGGTGATTGATGCTTCTGACGGCTTCCATGATGTCGCTCATCTCGGGCTTTCTTACCACGATGCTATCGCCTGGCAAAACAGGGAAGTCATCATCTGCATGCATGATGCCTACGAACTTTCCTTCTCTGAAGAGGATGCGCCAACTGAAGAGCGGATAGGCGGCAGAGAGCGGCAACGGATAACTGCCCAGATGCTGGATGTAAGGAACTACATCCTTCATGTCGAGTATCGGCTTTTGGCAGCTTAGCTGTTTTACATCGCCTGTATTATACATCATCAGGATGCCTCTATCCACAGGGGGTGGAGTCATCGAGAGCTGGTGTAACCGTATGGTGGCAGACAGCTTTATCTTCTTGGCTTTGGCTTTCTCCTTTAAATAATGGAGGAATTCAAAATAGGCTTCTTGCGTTGATGCTGTCCAGTCGCAGTCTATCTGAATCTCTTTTACGTTCTCGATGTCATTGGCTTCGTTCATCTGAAGGATGCGGTTCAGAATCTTATCTGCGAGTTGCCGGGGTGTTTCATCTGAAGATTTCCTGTCCGACTTGTCGCTGCTGATAGGATTCGTCTTGTTTTTTGCTTTAAAACAGTCGTTCACGATATAGACAACGGGGATAATCTCCATTCCTTTCGGCATCAGAGATTCTTTCTCCTTTTCTTCGGCTGTCATATTCTCTTCGTTTGTATCAAATTGCAGGGTAGCATTGGGCATGATTTCTCCATCAGCATCCCTTACCACATCAAAGAATCTAACGTAGAGTCGCTTGATATGGTGTTTCTGGATGAAGTTCATCTTGCTGCTGTCCATCTGCCATGTTGTACTCCAATAGTAGGCGGAGCGCAGGGTTTCTGCTGCTTTATCTTGTGAACAGGAAATCTGACAGATGCAGGTGAATAATGCTGTCAGCAAGGATATTGATGTAAGATTATTCCATATTCTTCTCATCATCTATAGCGTTTTGTCGGCAAAGATAGATATTTCCTGGCGAATGTGGAAAAAACGAGATGTAAATAAAGTTAAAAAGGTCTCACGTCATATTCCCTACATTGGGAAGACAACATGAGACCTTTTGTTGGTATGATGGTATTTATCCTTCGATTACTCCTTTCCACAACCCGTGAAGATTGCAGTATTCTCGAGCCGTAACATCCTTGGCTTCTGCGTTGGTCAGGAAGATAGCCTCTGGCTTTTCGCCTGGCTTCAACTCATGACGAAGCACATCGGTAGGGGTGAGCAATTCTATCCATTGGATGTAATGCTCTGGTAGCATCGGATGCTCCACACTTCCTACTGTTACGCGATAGCCGCCCTCAATAGGTTCTATCACAGGCACGTGCTTCTCTTTGGCGCCATCACTGGTGTTTTCCTTCATCAGCTTCATCGGCTCGCCACAGCAACTGAGCACGGCTCCTGGGTTTACAACTTCTACTACATTGCCACAAATCTGGCAGCGGTAGATTTCTCTAACTTTTGTCATAATGGTTCCTCCTATTATTTTATGAATGTGTTGCCTGAATATCAGGCATTTCATTCAGATGATTCCTTTGTGAGGATATCCTTCGCGTGATTCCTCCAAAAGAGCCTTATTCCTCTACAGGGCTGAAATCTTCCTTGCCTACTCCGCAAAGAGGGCAAACCCAATCATCTGGGATGTCTTCGAATGCTGTACCTGGAGCGATGCCGCCCTCTGGATCACCTACTTCTGGATCATAAATCCAACCACATACGTCGCAAACATATTTCTTCATAATGTTCCTTTCTTTCTTAATTTGATTGATTAGTGTTATCTATTCACTTTTAATCAGACAGGTGCGTTTGCATATCTTTCTGATTTACAATGCAAATATACACTTTATTTCTGTAAGAACCAAATAAATTTGAAAATATTATAATTTTATTATCCTTTTTAATCTAAATAAACAAAGATTTCTAGATGTACTTGTGAATAAAGGAGTTATTTGTCTTTTTAGTAGTGTTTTGATAGAAGATTTGACTGTTTCATGTGAAACATCTCGAAAAAGAAAAGCTCGCAAGATGATTGTTTGGTATCTTGCGAGCTTCTTTTTATTTAAGTTGCCTTGCGGTTTCTGCGGTCACTTTCTGGTTTTTCTAATGTGCTTCTAGCCAGTTGTTTCCCCATCCGGCATCAGCAACCAGAGGCACACTGAGCTGGTAGGCGTTCTGCATCTCTTCTACCACAATCTTCTCTACCTTTTCCTTCTCTTCCGGATATACGGAGAAATTGAGTTCGTCATGCACCTGGATAATCATCTTGCTCCTGATGCCTTCTGCTCTGAATCGGTTGAAGATGCGGATCATAGCCACTTTGATGATGTCTGCCTCTGAGCCCTGGATAGGGGCATTGATGGCATTGCGCTCGGCAAATCCTCTTACAGTACCATTCTTGCTGTTGATGTCTGGCAGGTAGCGACGGCGGTGGAAGAGGGTTTCGGCATAGCCTTTCTCTCTTGCCATTTCCTTTGCCTTCTCCATGTAAGCCTGAACACCAGGGAAGGTGCGGAAGTAGTCTTCTATGATCTGCTTTGCCTCTCGGTTTTCGATGTTCATGCGTTGGGCAAGACCGAAGGTCGTGATGCCGTAGATGATGCCGAAGTTGGCAGTTTTTGCCTTCTTGCGCTGTGCATCAGTTACTTCTTTGATGTCTTCGTGCCAAATCTTGGCAGCTGTAGCTGCATGAATATCAGAGCCTTCACGGAATGCTTCTACCATGTTTGGATCCTGGCTCAGATGTGCCATGATGCGAAGTTCTATCTGTGAATAGTCGGCAGAGAAGAACAGGCAGCCTGGTTCTGGGATGAAGCATCTGCGTATCTCCTTGCCATCGTCATCGCGTACAGGAATATTCTGCAGGTTTGGATCACTTGAAGAAAGACGTCCTGTGGCTGTAATGGCTTGGTTGAAAGAGGCATGAATGTGACCGGTGCGAGAGTTGATAAGCTTTGGAAGGGCATCTATATAAGTTCCCAAAAGTTTCTTTAAACCTCTGTAGTTCAGTATCTCATCGATGATTGGACTCTTGCTGCGCAGCTGCTGAAGAACTTCTTCGCTTGTTACGTACTGGCCCGTCTTCGTCTTCTTAGGCTTCTCCACAATCTTCATTTTTCCGAAGAGTATTTCTCCAACCTGGCGTGGGGAAGCGATATTGAACGATTCGCCTGCCAACTCATAGATATGATGTTCTATCTCATTGAGGCGGTTGGTGAGTTTCTCGGATGTTTCCTTCAGGGTATCGGTGTCGATGCATACTCCCGTCATCTCCATGTGGGCTAAAACAGGTACAAGCGGCATTTCTACATTCCAGAACAGATCTTCACAATCTATCTCTTTGAGTTTTGGTTCGAGCACATTTTTCAATCTCAAGGTGATGTCGGCATCTTCGGCAGCATATTCGTAAATGTCTGATGGGGCGAGATCGCGCATCGACTTCTGGTTCTTTCCCTTCGGGCCAATCAGTTCTTCGATGTGGATGGTCTGATAGTTGAGGAATACTTCTGCCAAGTAATCCATGTTGTGGTAAAGTTCTGGCTGGATGAGATAGTGGGCGAGCATCGTATCGAACATCTTGCCCTGAATCTCTATGCCGTAGTTCATCAACACCTCGTAATCGTATTTGATGTTCTGCCCCACTTTCAGGATTTCCGGGTTCTCGTAGAGAGGTTTGAAGATGTTTACGATTTTTAAGGCTTCTTCACGATTTGCCGGAATTGCTACGTAGAAAGCCTCTTTTTCCTTCACGGCAAAGCTCAAACCCACCAATTCTGCATCAATAGCAGCGGTAGATGTGGTCTCTGTGTCTAGACTGAGAATAGTGAATGTCAATAAATAGTCATAAAGTTTCCTTGCATCTACTTCTGTATCAATGAGTTTATATGAATGAGGTGTCGTTTTAAGGGTCTCAAAACTCGCGTTTTTTGACTCTTCCTTACCATCGGCAGGCTGTGCGCCAAATAAATCGAGCTCTCCTGTAGGCTTTGTTTGCACCTTTTTAGGTTTGTTAAGAACTCGATTAGCAAACGACTTAAATTCTAACTCGGTGAAGATTTCATCCAATTTTGTATTGTCTGGCTCTACCCGTTTCAAATCTTCCATCTTGATCTCTACCGGAACATCGGTTCGTATGGTTGCCAGGAACTTTGACATCCTGATATCTTCTACAGCACCCTCCACTTTTTCGCGGAGCTTGCCTTTCACTTGAGAAGAGTTCTCGATAAGACCTTCTACACTACCGAACTCGTTGATAAGTTTGATGGCTGTCTTTTCTCCCACGCCCGGACAGCCTGGGAAGTTATCAGCTGAGTCGCCCATCAGAGCAAGGAGGTCGATAACCTGGAGTGGGGAAGTGATGCTGTATTTCTCTTCAATTTCCTGTACGCCCAACTTTTCGTATCCACCGCCATGACGAGGACGGAACATGAAAACATTGTTACGAACCAGTTGTGCGTAATCCTTATCGGGTGTGAGCATGTAGGTTTCCATCCCCTTTTCACCTGCCTTCAAGGCAACTGTTCCAATGATATCATCCGCCTCGAAACCATCTACCTGAAGGATAGGGATATGATATGCCTCCAGGATATTTTTGATGATAGGCACAGAGAGTTTGATGTCTTCCGGTGTCTCTTCTCGTTGAGCTTTATATGCAGGGAAAGCCTCATGACGGAAGGTCTTGCCATGGTCGAAAGCTACCGCTATATGGGTAGGTTTCTCCTTGGTAAGTATCTCGTTGAGGGTATTGCAGAACCCCATTACACACGAAGTATTGAGTCCCTTCGAATTGATTCGAGGGGCTTTCATAAAGGCGTAATACGACCTATAAATGAGCGCATACGCGTCTAAAAGGAACAATTTATCCATAATATTCATTTTTGTGGTGTAAAATTACTAAAAAAATGCGATATTTCAAGAAGAATTGATTAATTTTGTAACAAATTTCAGAATTTAAGTAGATTTACTCACATATAATGGACTATTTATCACTTATCAAGCTGCCTATAGAGGCAGAATTAGCAGATTTTATAGATTTGTTCAACAAGTCTCTCATGCATAGCGATGGCCTCCTTTCCCAGGTGCTCGACCACATCCGTCAGCGCGCTGGAAAACGAATGCGCCCTATACTCATCTTGTTGATGGCACGTAATTTTGGAAAGGTTTCCAGTGTTACCCAGCATTCTGCGGTAGGTCTGGAGCTTCTTCATACCGCTTCGCTGGTACATGATGATGTGGTTGATGAGAGTGGGGAGCGCCGCGGACAGGCTAGCGTGAATGCTACTTATAATAATAAGGTGGCTGTACTTGTGGGCGATTTCATTCTTTCCACCGCCTTGCTTCATGTATCTTATTCGCATTCAGAGGAAATCGTGCGTTATCTTGCTGAGTTGGGACGTATCCTGTCTAATGGTGAGATTCTTCAGCTCAACAGTATCAGTAATGAAGAGATATCGGAAGATATTTATTATCAGGTGATTAAGCAGAAAACGGCTGCTCTCTTTGAGGCTTGCGCCGGTATCGGTGCGATGTCTGCCAATGCTTCAGAATTGCAGATTGAAGAGGCGAAGCGTTTTGGACAGAACTTGGGCATCATCTTCCAGATCCGTGATGATATCTTTGATTATTATGATTCCAAGGAGATAGGTAAACCTACTGGTAATGATATGGTTGAAGGAAAACTGACTTTGCCTGTAATATATGCTTTGAAGTCTACCGGTGATGAGGAGATGATGAAGCTTGCCAGAAAGGTAAAGGCTCATACTGTGACGGCTGATGAAATAGCTCAGTTAGTGGCATTTACAAAGGAAAACGGAGGTATTGAATATGCGGATAAGCGCATGTGGGATTTCCATGCCGAAGCCATGAATTTCCTCGATACTTATGTGGAGGATAAGGATATTTACAATGCCTTGAAGGCTTACCTGGATTTTGTGATTGAAAGAAAAGCTTAATATAAAAAGGGTTGGTTCTCAGAGAGAATCAACCCTTTGCTTTTTTGTATTCTATTGATAATCAGTTATTTTTCTTTAGATTTTTCTTTTAAACAATACTCTAGAATTCTCTTTAGAAGTATCTTAAATGGTACTTTAAAACTATCTTTCTAAGTATGTTTAATGTTACTTTGAAATTATCTTTAGAAGTACTTGATTTCCTTGCCCAGAATTTCGCTCAAGAGGAGGTTAGTCAGGCGTGATGTGCCGAGGCGCAACCACTGGTTGGTCAGCCATTTCTCGCCTAAAACTTCCTTCACGATGGTGTAGTAAACTACGGCATCATGAACGGTATTGATACCACCTGCAGGCTTGAAACCAATCTGAATGCCAGTCTTTTCGTAATATGCCTTGATAGCCTGGCACATAACGTATGCTGCCTCAGGGGTAGCTGAGACCTTCTCCTTGCCTGTTGAGGTTTTGATATAGTCAGAACCTGAGTACATTGCGAGGATAGAAGCCTTCATGATGTTGCTGCAATTCTTCAGATCGCCTGTCTCCAGAATGCACTTCATCTTATGCTCTCCGCATGTCTCCTTGAGTTCCTGAATATCATCGCAGAGACCCTCGTAATCTTCGCTGAAGAACTTGCCAACAGGCATTACGATATCCACCTCTGTAGCACCATCCTTGATAGCCATAGCGGTTTCTGCAATCTTTACCTCGATAAAGGTCTGAGAGGATGGGAAATTGCCGCTTACTACAGCGATTTCTACGCCGTCAACCTCCAGACTCTGGCTGATAAGTCCTGCGAAGTTAGGGTAGGTGCATACGGTTGCTACGTGAGGAAGCTGAGGATAATCCTTGGCAAACTGGTTCACCTTTTCAATCATCTTCAGGATGCTTTCTTCTGTATCTTCTGTATGGAGAGAAGTCAACTCGATGCTACCGAAGAGGAACTTCTTGACCTCCATGGTCTCATTCTCTGCTACCTTCTCATCGAGAATCTTCTTTACTGCAGCAGCTACTTCCTCATCGTTGAGGTTGCAGTTGTACTGCTTCAAAACTGATAAATACTTGTCGTCTGACTCTTTATACTGTCCCTGCTGTGCAAGAACCTGTTCTTTAATACTGCTCATACTTAATGTTATTTATATAATTATTAAAGTTAAGTTTTTATATGAATAGCAATTTTAATTCTTGTTATCTTGTTCTTTATCTTCCTGATGTTCAGATAGTTTTGGGTTGTTTTTATGTCTTTCAGAATCCCTTTTGGTCTTCTTGTCAAAACTCTTCTGGAGTTCTTCTGTCAAGTCAACCCCTGTCTGATTTGCCAGGCAGATAAGCACCCAAAGAACATCGGCCATCTCTTCGCCCAAGTTAGGTTTCTCGCCTTTCTTGAAACTCTGGTCACCGTATGTTCGGGCAATGACGCGTGCCAGTTCGCCCACTTCTTCTGTGAGGCAAGCCATATTGGTAAGTTCGCTGAAATAGCGTACGCCATATTCTTTAATCCACTGATCTACAGCTTCTTGTGCTTCTTTTATTGTCATCTTCCTAATTCTTTTATGGGGAAAGATGCCTTTCTTTCAGGGTAGGGCATTATTCCTTGTTGTGAGTATCCATCATGATGGTTACCGGTCCATCGTTCAGTAAATCTACCTTCATATCAGCACCAAATTCGCCTGTTCCTACTGGCTTTCCGAGTGCATCGGATAGCTTTTTGCAGAACTCCTCATAGAGTGGAACGCTGATTTCGTGCTTGGCTGCTCTGAGCCAGCTTGGGCGGTTTCCTTTCTTGTAGCTGGCGAATAGGGTGAACTGGCTGATGACCAGAATCTCACCATTTATATCCATGATGGAGCGGTTCATAACGTGGTTTTCGTCGTCGAAAACACGGAGTCCGATTACCTTTCTGACCAGCCAGTCTACATCTTCTGAAGTGTCGCTTTCCTCTATTCCCAGAAGGATCAGATAGCCTTGTCTGATGGCAGATTTAACCTCTCCTTCGATGGTAACTGAGGCGTGAGAGACACGCTGTATTACGATTCTCATATTACTACTTTGAACTTTGAATGTTGAACATAGAACTTTATGAATAGCATTTGTGGAATGCTTGCTTCGGTTCTGTTCTTCTTTTTATTATTAATATATATAGTATAGTTTGAACTGCAAATATACAACTTTTATTTCATATTCTCGCCTTTTTCTTCGAAATATTTTGAAAGAATTTCTGCCTTATGTGGGCCTAATACTTCTGAAAGTTGTTCCAAGGATGCTTCTTTCATCTTTTTCACGCTCTTAAACTTGCTCAGAAGGGCTTCTTTAGCCTTTGGACCGATGCCTTTGATATCGTCTAATTCTGAGTGAAGAGCATGCTTGCTGCGCTTGTCGCGATGGAAGGTGATGGCGTATCTGTGCACCTCATCCTGTATCTGTGTCAGAACTTTGAACAGCTCACTCTCGGGTGGTAGGGCTATGGTTTGAGGTGGGAATCCGAAGAGAAGTTCGTTGGTCCGATGGCGGTCGTCCTTGGCCAGTCCTGCGATAGGAATATCCAGGTGTAATTCGTCAACAATAACCTCTCTTACTACGTCCATCTGACCCTTTCCACCATCGGTAATAATGAGGTCTGGAAGTGCTGTTTCTTCCTCTATCATGCGACTGTACCGGCGTCTTACCACCTCTTGCATGGATGCGTAATCATCAGGTCCTTCCACCGTTTTGATGTTGTATTTACGGTAGTCTTTTCTGGATGGTTTCATACCTTTATATACGATGCAACCTGCCACGGCATCAGTACCGGATATGTTGGAATTATCGAAACATTCTATCTGATAAGGCAGCTTTGGAAGCTTCAGTTTTGCTTGTAATTCCTTCATCAATCGGGTCTGTTTCTGCTCCGGATTGAGTTTTTCTGCCTGCTTCAGACGGTCGAATTTATACTGCTTGCAGTTCATTTCCGACAGCTCCAGAAGGTGCTTTTTGTCACCTCTTTGGGGTACGAAGAAGGTTGCATCTTTCAGATTCCATTCCATTTCGAAGGGCACGATTATCTCCTTCGATGTGGAGTGGAAACGCTCTCTGATTTCTGGAATGGCAGTAATCAGAAGTTCCTCGTCGCTCTCCTCCAGCTTGCGCTTATACTCGTAGGTAAAGCTCTGGTTGATGGTTCCGTTTTTTACGTGAATATAGTTGATGAAGGCGTTTTTGTTGGCATCATCATTTACGATGGTGAAGACATCTACATCTGTAATGGTATGGCTTACTACCTCGCTTTTTGCCTCAAATTCATCCAGTAATTGGTACTTTTTCTTATATTCTTCGGCTATTTCAAAACGTAGAAGTTCGGCATTTTTCATCATCAAATCGTAGAGATATTTGCTTACTTCCCGCGTGTTTCCCTTCAGAATTTCACGTGCCTGGCGCATGTTTTCCTGATATTCTTCATAGCTCTGCTTGTTGATGCAGGGTGCTCCGCAGTTGTGGATATGATACTCCAGACACGGCTTGTATCTGCCTTCGGCAACGCCTTCTCTGGTGATAGGCATTCTGCAGGTGCGGGGCTTATAAAGCTTCTTGATGACCTCTAAAACGGCATACATGCTGCCGATATGAGGATAAGGACCGAAGAAGGTTCCCACTTTTTTATTGATATGACGAGTCTTGAAAATGCGTGGAAAATACTCGTTTGTTACGCATATAGAGGGGTATGTCTTGCCGTCTTTCAGCAGGACATTGTATCTTGGATTATACTTTTTGATCAGGCTGTTTTCGAGCAAAAGTGCGTCTTCTTCTGTGTTTACGACTGTATAAGATATGTCGTGAATCTTAGAAACAAGCACCTTTGTCTTGTATCTGTCTACCTCTTTATGGAAGTAGGAAGATACTCTTCTCTTCAGATTTTTCGCCTTTCCCACATATATAATCGTATGATTTTCGTCGTAATATTGGTAGCTTCCTGGCTTTTCCGGCATACTTAAAACTATGTTTTTAAGCCTTGCCAAGCGCTCCTCATTCTCTTGTTTCGTCATATTTTACTTGTTTTTAAAGGGAAAACGAGCGTTACTGTTTCACGTGAAACGGCAACGCTCTAGTGTCTTTTACTGCTTCCTTGCTGCTTCCTTGCTGCTTCCTTGCTGCATTCTCGCAGTATTTCTTGCAGTATTTTTGCTGCTTATAACTGTAATAAAGTAGTTACTTCAACGTCTGGATCAAAGGAGTTTCTGCCTTCGAAATTCTCGTTTACGAGTTCAATGATGAAGTTGGCATATACCTTTTTCGGATGGAATTTCTTTACCAGGTCGCATGCTGCTTTCATGGTTCCACCGGTGGCAAGGAGGTCGTCGTGGAGGAGTACGATGTCGTCCTCATTGATTGCATCTTCGTGGATTTCGATGGTATCGATGCCATATTCCTTAGCATAACTTTCCTGTACGGTTTTGCATGGAAGTTTGCCCGGTTTGCGGCATAAAACTACGCCGGCTCCGAGACGAATAGCGAGGGCAGAAGACATTACGAAACCGCGTGATTCGATGCCTACAATCTTGGTGATTCCTTTGTCTTTGTAGAGTTCGTACATCTCATCGCTGATCTCTTTTAAAGATGCAGGATTCTTGAAAAGGGTTGATACATCGCGGAAGTTTACACCCTTGATTGGCCAATCTGGAATGCAACGCAGATTGTCTAATAATAGCTGATTGTTCATTACTTTTTATGCTTTAAATTAATACTTATTTTGTCCTTTTTCCTTGTTCCTTTTTATGGGCTTTTTGCCCGTTCGTTTTTGCCTTTTACTCGATTTTATCCGCTTTTGTTTCACAAATTGCTGAAGTTTTACTTTAACCGCAAAACACTTGATGCAACCTTTCTTAAGCGGTTGAGCATCAAATGTTTTGTTGATAGTCTGTTTCACGTGAAACATTGGGAAATCCCTTGTTTTTCGCTGTGAAACGGCTTATCTTCCGAGTAATACAAGCATCACGTTGATATCGCTTGGTGATACGCCCGGAATTCGGCTTGCCTGTGCCAAGGTTTCCGGGTCGATGCGCTCGAGTTTCTGGCGTCCTTCTGTGGAGATTTCGTGGAGTTCGGAATAGTTGAAACGGCCCTTTATCTTGATGTCCTCCAATCGGTGCATCTTATCGGCGATGAGACGCTCTCGTTCGATGTAACCTTTGTACTTCATCTTGATTTCTGCAGCTTCCGTTATCTCTTCCTTTCGGTTGGCTGGTGTTTCCAGTGCAGCCTTCAGGTCCGGAATAATCTCCGAAAGATTCGTGAGGTTCAGATGCGGACGAGCGATGAGGTCGATGAGCTTGCAGCCAGCGCGAAGTGGAGTAGTGCCGAGCGCCTCCAGTTTTGGATTTATCTCATCCTTCTTGATAGGATAGTTGGCGCAGAATTCAATGATTCTTCCGATGGCTTCTTTTTTCTCTATCCACCAGTCGTAACGGTCGCGCTTGGCAATTCCGAGTTCGTATGCTTTTTCGGTGAGTCGGGCATCGGCATCGTCCTGACGGAGCAGAATGCGGTATTCGGCTCTGGAGGTAAACATACGGTATGGTTCGTCAACTCCCTTTGTGGTGAGATCATCGATGAGTACGCCGATATAACTCTCATCGCGGTTCATCTCGAATGTTTTGTCGCCAACACAATGCAAGGCTGCGTTGATTCCGGCCACGGTTCCCTGTCCTCCTGCTTCCTCATAACCGGTGGTTCCGTTCACCTGTCCGGCAAAGAAGAGACCTTTGATGATTTTCGACTCCAGTGAATGTTTGAGTTGGGTAGGGTCGAAGTAATCGTATTCGATGGCGTATCCCGGTCTGTAAATCTTGGCATCTCTCAAAGCAGGAATCTCGTGAAGTGCATTCAGCTGGATATCCATCGGCATGCTCGAAGAAAAACCGTTCAGATACATCTCGTTCGTATCTTCGCCTTCCGGTTCCAGGAAGAGCGGATGCTGATCCTTGTCGGGGAAGGTGACGAGCTTTGTTTCTATACTCGGACAGTAACGTGGACCGGTACTCTGAATCTGACCATTATATAAAGGTGAGTCAGCGAGACCGCTTTTTAAAGTTTCGTGTACCTTCTTGTTGGTGTAGCAAGTCCAGCAAGGCAATTGTTTCAGAACCCGATGTTCTCCCATGTAAGAGAACTGGTGGAAATCGCTGTCGCCCGGCTGTTCTTCCATATCTTCGAAATGAACACTTCTCTTGTCTATTCTGACCGGAGTTCCGGTTTTCATTCTGGCTGTAGTGATACCCCATCGGGTGATGCTCTCCGTAAAGTTGTGTACGGCAGGTTCGGCGCATCTTCCGCCTTCTACCATCTTTCTTCCTATATGCATCAGTCCGTTGAGGAATGTTCCAGCGGTGATGATGATGCTCTTGGCATAGAATTCGGCTCCCCAGATGGTTTTTACGCCGATGGCTTCTCCGTTAGCTACGAGCAGTTCGTCAGCCTGGTCTTGCCAGATGTCGAGGTTGTCGGTATGGTCGAGGATGGTTCTCCATTCCCAGATAAACTTTCCTCTGTCGCATTGGGCACGGGGGCTCCATACGGCAGGACCCTTTCCGATGTTGAGCATTCGGAACTGGATGGCGGTTTTATCCGTTACGATACCCATCTGTCCGCCCAAAGCATCGATTTCGCGCACAATCTGTCCCTTGGCAATACCTCCGATGGCGGGGTTGCAACTCATCTGACCAATCTTGTTCATATCCATCGTTATCAAACAGGTTTTGGCACCCATGTTTGCAGAGGCTGCAGCAGCCTCGCATCCGGCATGTCCTCCACCGATAACGAGCACGTCATAATTGAATTTCATACTTCGTTTAATCTATATTTTTTCTAATTTTCGGCAAAAGTAAGAAATAAAATCGAAATTTTAGCAAAAATACTTTGATAAATCATTAAAATATAGTAATTTTGCAGCAGACTTGCGAAAATATACCTAGAAATGAGGATTGCAGAATGCCAAAAAATAGGTATTGCAGGGACGAAAAGTGTGGAATATAAATTAGTTTCAAACAGTTAAATAATTAAATTTCAATCATTTATGTGGTTAATCAATTCATCTATTGGTAGAAAGGTAGTGATGTCAGTAACTGGTATCGCTCTTATTCTATTCTTGACATTCCACGGTTGCATGAATGTTGTTGCGCTTTTCTCTGGAGAAGCTTACAACACAATCTGCGAGTTGTTGGGTGCTAACTGGTACGCCGTAGTTGCAACTTTGGGTTTGGCAGCTTTGGCAGTTTGTCACATCGTTTACGCTTTCATCCTGACGGCACAGAACCGTCGTGCTCGCGGTAACCAGCGTTACGAGGTAACAGCAAAGCCAGAGAAAGTAGAGTGGGCTAGCCAGAACATGTTGGTGCTCGGTATCATCATCGTTCTCGGTTTGTTGCTTCACCTCTTTAATTTCTGGTACAACATGATGTTTGCAGAGCTTTTGGGTACAAGCTTCGGCCACAGCCCAGCAGACGGCTTCGCATTCATTCAGGACACCTTCGCTAACCCAGTGTTCGTAGTTCTCTACATCATCTGGTTGGTAGCTCTTTGGTTCCACCTCACTCACGGTTTCTGGAGTGCTATTCAGACTCTCGGTTGGAGCGGTAAGACTTGGTTCTGCCGTTGGAAGATGATCGGTATGATTTATTCTACCATCCTGCTTCTCCTCTTCATCGTAGTTGTATTGGCATTCGCTTTCGGTTGCGCTCCATCTTTGTGCTGCGCATAATTCGTGTAATCATTTAAGTATTAAAAAAGATTATGGCAAAAACATTAAATTCTAGAATACCTGAAGGACCAGTTGCTGAGAAGTGGACCAACTATAAGGCTCACCAGCGTTTGGTTAACCCAAAGAATAAGTTAAAGCTCGACGTTATCGTTGTAGGTACAGGTTTGGCAGGTGCTTCTGCTGCTGCTTCTCTCGGCGAGATGGGCTTCAATATCTTGAACTTCTGCATCCAGGACTCTCCACGTCGTGCTCACTCTATCGCAGCACAGGGTGGTATCAATGCAGCTAAGAATTATCAGAATGATGGTGACTCTGTTTACCGTCTGTTCTACGATACTGTAAAGGGTGGTGACTACCGTGCTCGTGAGGCTAACGTTTACCGTTTGGCTGAGGTGAGCAACGACATCATCGACCAGTGTGTAGCTCAGGGCGTTCCTTTCGCTCGTGAGTACGGTGGTATGCTGGCTAACCGTTCTTTCGGTGGTGCTCAGGTATCTCGTACATTCTATGCTAAGGGTCAGACAGGTCAGCAGCTCCTCCTCGGTGCTTACTCTTCTTTGAGCCGCATGGTTGAGGCAGGTAAGGTTAAGCTCTTCACCCGTTACGAGATGGAGGATATTGTGATCGTTGACGGTCACGCTCGTGGTATCATCGCTAAGAATTTGATTACAGGTAAGTTGGAGCGTTTCTCTGCCAACGCCGTAGTTATCGCTACCGGTGGTTATGGTAACGCTTACTTCCTTTCTACAAACGCTATGGGTTGTAACTGTACAGCAGCTATCCAGTGCTACCGCAAGGGTGCTGACTTCGCTAACCCATCTTACGTTCAGATTCACCCTACATGTATCCCTGTTCACGGTACAAACCAGAGTAAGTTGACTTTGATGTCAGAGTCACTCCGTAACGATGGTCGTATCTGGGTTCCTAAGAAGATTGAGGATGCTAAGGCATTGCAGGCTGGTACAAAGAAGGGTTCTGATATTCCTGAGGAAGACCGCGACTACTACTTGGAGCGCCGTTACCCAGCATTCGGTAACCTGGTTCCTCGTGACGTGGCTTCTCGTGCAGCTAAGGAGCGTTGCGACAAGGGCTTCGGTGTCAACAACACTGGTCTTGCCGTATTCCTCGACTTCTCTGAGTCTATCAACCGTCTCGGTATCGACGTTATCCTGCAGCGTTATGGCAACCTCTTCGATATGTATGAGGAGATTACTGACGTTAACCCAGGTGAGTTGGCTAACGAGATTAACGGCGTGAAGTACTACAACCCAATGATGATCTTCCCTGCTATCCACTATACAATGGGTGGTATCTGGGTTGACTACGAGTTGATGACCACTATCCCTGGTCTCTTCGCTATTGGTGAGTGTAACTTCTCTGACCACGGTGCTAACCGTCTTGGTGCATCTGCTTTGATGCAGGGTTTGGCTGACGGTTACTTCGTATTGCCATACACTATCCAGAACTACTTGGCCGACCAGGCATTGTGGCCAAAGCTCTCTACCGATCTCCCAGAGTTCGCAGAGGCAGAGGCAGGTGTTCAGAAGGAAATCGACCGCCTGATGGGTATCCAGGGCAAGCGCTCTGTAGATTCTATCCACAAGGAGTTGGGTCACATCCTTTGGGAGCACGTAGGTATGGGTCGTACCAAGGAAGGTCTTGAGGAAGGCTTGAAGAAGATGAAGGCTCTCCGCGAGGAATTCAACAAGAACCTCTTCATCCCTGGCAAGAAGGAAGGCTTGAACGTAGAGTTGGATAAGGCTATCCACTTGCGTGACTTCATCTTGATGGGCGAGTTGATCGCTTACGATGCATTGCACCGCAACGAGAGCTGTGGTGGTCACTTCCGTGAGGAGTACCAGACAGAGGAAGGCGAGGCTAAGCGTGATGATGAGCACTTCTTCTACGTAGGTTGCTGGGAGTATCAGGGCAATGATACAACTGCTCCAGTGCTCAACAAGGAACCTCTCGAGTATGAGGCAATTAAGGTACAGACAAGAAATTACAAGAATTAAAAAGCGAACAAGACAATGGCAAGAAATATAAGTTTCACAGTTAAGTATTGGAAGCAGGACGGTCCTACAGCACAGGGTCACTTCGATACACATGAGATGAAGAACATCCCAGATGATACTTCATTCCTCGAGATGCTCGACATCTTGAACGAGGAGCTCATCGAGTCAGGTCAGGAGCCTTTCGTCTTCGACCACGACTGCCGCGAGGGTATCTGCGGTATGTGCTCTCTCTATATTAATGGTACACCTCACGGTAAGACTGAGCGTGGTGCTACAACATGTCAGCTCTACATGCGTCGTTTCAACGATGGTGACGTAATCACCGTTGAGCCTTGGCGTTCTGCTGGTTTCCCTATCATCAAGGACTGTATGGTAGACCGTTCAGCATTCGACAAGATTATCCAGGCAGGTGGTTACACCAGCATCCGTACTGGTCAGGCTCAGGATGCCAACGCTATCCTGATTCCTAAGGAGAATGCAGACGAGGCAATGGATTGCGCTACATGTATCGGTTGCGGTGCTTGTGTTGCTGCATGTAAGAATGGTTCTGCTATGCTCTTCGTCAGCTCAAAGGTTAGCCAGCTGGCACTTCTCCCACAGGGTCGTGTAGAGGCTGCTGCCCGTGCTAAGAAGATGATTGCACGCATGGATGAGCTCGGATTCGGTAACTGTACAAACACTCGTGCTTGCGAGGCTGTTTGTCCTAAGAACGAGTCTATCGCTAACATCGCCCGCTTGAACCGTGAGTTCTTGAAGGCTAAGTTGGCTGACTAATCCATCGTTTCTTTTGAGACACCGGAAAATTCTCTCTGCATCTTTACGGATGCGAGAGAATTTTCCCAACAACTCTTCACTCTTCACCTTTTGGGTGTAAGTAGCTGAAGGATAGGAAGTTGGGTGGGTGAAGAGTGCTTTTTTACTCTTCACCCGCCCTTCACCTTTTTAGGCTGTTGACAGCTAAGCGGCTCTGCGTTTATACCTTTCCCAAAATCGTAAAAGGTGAAGAGTGGTGAAGAGTGGGTGAAGAGTGGGTGAAGAGTGCCGAAAATCTCTTCACCTATGTAATATATTGTGTTTCAGCTCTTTATGTTGGAAAGGTGAAGAGTGAAGAGCTGATTGCGATATTCCTGCCAACCGTGTTTCTCTTGAAATAAGAGAAAGGATGTTTGGCAAACTGTTATACAGGAACAGCCGACTAGCCTCTGTTGCGCTAGTCGGCTGTTTGCCTTCTGCCAGTATGCTGTTTTTCTTCTGCCAGCCTTCTGTTTTTCCTAGTCAGTTGTTCTATCTCCGATAGTTATGTACTGAGCTTTCGCAAGTTTTGCCCCATACGCCCTGTAAGGGCAGAAGCTCCTAGCCCAGGGCATCGCCCTGGGTATAATGGCAATCAGCAAGGCGCCCTGTAAGGGCAAAAGCTTTGTATATTGCCCGGTATTTTAAAGCTTTTGCCCTTTACCTTTCCGCTACGCTCCGGTGACCGTTGGTTCAGGGCGTGGGAGTTTACATGCGAAATTTGAGTAAATTATCAGATATTCTGAGAAATATTTTGTAATCTCATCAGAATATCGTAAATTTGCGGTTATTAAGAATAAGTAATGTAATGACGAATCACTCAACAGAAATAATGAACCAAGCAACGCTCGATTTTATCCGCCAGCATCAGGACGATGATGTTCGCCAGTTGGCTTTCCTCGGCAGCAAGTATCCCGAGGTAGATATGCCTTTCGCTCTCGACCAGATTCGTGGGCGAAAGATGGCTCGTGTGAAACTGCCCCGTTGGGCAAGCATCGATGGCATTATCTATCCCCCTCATATTTCGATGGAGCAATGTTCGTCAGAACAAACGGCACTTTATAAGGCTGAACTCGCTGCCCGACTGCTCGGTTTGTCTCCTTCATCATCCGAAAACGGAGAAGAAAAGGAGAAGGAGAGCGAAAACGCCTCAAATCTTCATCTTTCTGAAATTTGCGAATTTGCGGGCAAAGGGGCAGTTGATTCAGAATTCGCCAAAAATGAAGCCACTTGCAAAAAGCAACAGATATTAACAGAATCAAAAGAGAATGTTAATGAAATAAAAGAAGAACCTCATAAAGGAGATTTTTCTGAAGAAACCGGGTTTGTTGACCTGACCGGCGGCTTCGGAGTAGACTTCTCTTACATCGCTTCCCGATTGGGCGTGAAGTCGATGTATGTGGAGCGTCAGGCTCATCTCTGTGAAGCAGCGAAGGAAAACTTTGGGCGGTTGGGCTTGAAGAATGCCATAGTGAAGAATGGAGACGGAATAGAGGTTCTGCATTCTTTTGCTTCAAAGAAGGATGATGCTGCATCAGATTCTTTAGGCTTCATTTATGACCAACCCCTGTCATTACTTAAGACCAAGCTTGGTCTTAAGCTGATCTTCATAGATCCTGCCCGTAGAGACGATGCGGGCAACAAGGTAGTATCCTTGAAAGATTGCACGCCCGATGTAACCCTTTTGCAGGAAGAAATGCTTTCGAAGGCAGATTACGTCATCATCAAACTCTCTCCGATGCTCGATTGGCACCGTGCGGTAAGCGAATTAAACTGCGTACAAGAGGTTCATATTATCTCCGTGAATAATGAGTGCAAGGAACTCCTTTTAGTGCTCTCTGCTCGAAATATGGGCGAAAAGGTGGGCAGCAATTCCTTCCCTGTCCGGAATGATGGTTCTGTTTTGCCATCAGCAGAAGATTCTGGGCACATAGAAGATGCTGCGGACGCAGGGAATCTCCGCATTTATTGCATCAACGATGCGCAATCCTTCATCTGCGATGAGTTGGATATGGAGTCTTCTTCGGTGAAGATAGCGCTATCCACCCTTGAAGAGATGCAGTATCTTTACGAGCCGAATGCCTCTCTGATGAAAGCCGGCTGTTTCAGCGTCTTATCTGAGCGATATGGAGCCAGGATGCTTTCCAAGAACAGTCATCTTTTCGTGAGCCGTGAGCCTATCGCCGTCTTCCCCGGCAGAAGTTTCCGCATCATCGCCGTATCCTCCTTTAATAAAAAGGAGTTGAAGCGTCATCTGTCAGGAATCACCAAGGCGAACATCGCTACCCGCAACTTCCCCCTCTCCGTGGCAGAATTGCGCAAGCGATTGAAGTTGAAAGATGGTGGTGAAACCTATATTTTCGCCACTACATTGAGCGACGAAAGCCATGTGTTGATGATAACGGAGAAAGCATAGGATAAGGAGATTTCCAAGCTCTTTCTTGATGTTTTAAATAGGTGTATGGGCGCAATAAAGCTTCTTAATGCGCTCAAACATCAGTTTTTATCCTAACTATGAAAAATAATCAACTAAATATACGTGAGTAATCATTTTTTTCATTACCTTTGCAACCGATACCATACTCGCTCACGCCGTGTCGAGGCATTTGGAGCCGCTTTAAGCGACTTTCTTGTGCTAAGATGGGAGAAAAGGTAAGTGGGATAAAGGTGTCACGACATAATATAAAGGCGTTTACTTGACGCTTTGTTCTTGACGAATCGGAACTTCGCAAACTTCGTACACAGTCTTGAGCATTGCAACGGTAGATGCCCTCGGGATGTGATATATTTCGCATCCCTTTACTGGTATGGCTTATTGCTTCTTGCGATGAGTCTTATATCCGTATAGGGAGAAGTGTATACATATCGGCGTGGGCTTCGACGTTGCTCGTTCAACTGTGTGGGCAATGCGAAGGCCTCGATTCGTGGGACGGGTAACAGGTAGAATCCCACGTTTTTTTATTTTGCCGTCTGCTAAAAGTATATTAATCGCCAGTTGGGGATTCTTGGCTAATACAATTGACAATATGAGTATCTGCAAACCTTTGCGAGAGTCTTGTTATAAGCTAGTAATTGCTATACTGATAATGGTATTACTAGCATTGATTTGCTTTTGCCTGATGTATGAAGGGAAAAATAGCTGGTTGTCTGGCTATGGAGATATTCTTAGCGGAGTCGCTGCTGCATTCAGTGGTATCCTGCTATATGCAACATTGGTTTCTCAAAATCGTTCTTTCAAACAAGAACGTTTTGAAATCACATTCTATAACCTTTTGAATCAAAGGACTAAAGCCCTGGAAAGCGTTTGGTTTAAATGCGAGGACTTGGAGGGTGTGCTTTTTAAGCAGAAAGTATATCAAGGTGAACTTGCTTTTGCTATGGCTTGGCGAGATATTGGTTATATGATTAAATCGTTATCTAAATCCAAATTCATCGGTATAATGGATGACCAATATATGTTTGGAAAATTGGAAAGCTACTTAGCTGCTTTTGATGTGACAGAACAGACTGAAGAAGCTGTTGAAAATTGTTATTGCAAACGTGTTAATTATAGATATGGTCTTAGTCTTAAAAACTACGAAGAGATGAAAGTAAATGTTACAGAAAAGGTTAGGTACAAGAGTTGCTATGAACTATTGGTGGTGCATAAAACTTTTGTGGCTGAGCGTTATTTTCGTTTTCTTGATGTGATTCTTTCCTTGCTTGAAGAAGTGAAGGAAGAGAAATATTGTAAAATTCTATTGGCGCAAATGTCAAAAGAAGAACTTCAAATCCTTAATTGTCAAGCGTTAGTAGATGAAGTATTCCATAAACGTTTAGTTGATGCAGGGATAGACAAACTGCTAGAAAATGAATTTGAAATTATAAACAAATAATAATAATTTAAACCTAAGGGTATGAAACAATTTAATTTCTCAAGACTTTTCTTAGTCTTATGGATGTTGCTTTGCAACGTCTTTGTTTTCGCTGATGACTTGATTACAGAGCAAGTTGTGGTTAATGTGGAAGAGCCGGGTACTTTGCCTGATAAGATTTCTGATGCGGATAAAGACCGTATTACTGATTTGAAAATAATAGGTGAATTGAATGGAACCGATGTTCGTTTTGTTCGTGAGATGGCAGGGGCTGATTTTTATAATAAAAAAACAGCAGGAAATTTGTGTCGATTAGACATGACAGAGGCAACCTTTGGCGAAGGAGGAGAGGCGTACTGTCGTTCAGAATATGGTTCTTCTGTATCATTAGGCTCGTGGCCTTCTAGTTTGCAATGTGATTATTTCCTTTCTCATTGTGGCAAGATAGAATATGTAAAATTGGGTGACGGTATAACAAAGATTGGTAATCATGCATTTGAAAAATGCTCTAACTTAACAGATGTAGAATTGTCTTCAAAGGTTGAAGCGATTGGAAGCGAGGCGTTTTATTATTGTTCATCACTGCAAAAGATAGTGATTCCAAAGAGTGTGAAAACAATAGAATTTAGAACCTTTATGGGCTGTGAAAATCTTAAAAAAGTAGAACTTCCTGATGAATTAAATGAAATTTCTAGTCAGGCTTTTAATTATTGCTCGAAATTGGATTATATAAAGTTTCCAACAAAATTGGCAAGTATAAGTGAAGATGCATTTAAAAATTGTAATGCTCTTTCTAATATTGATATACCTAGTTTGGAATCATGGATGAACATTTCTCAAGATACTCACTGGTGTACAGCAGTACATCTTCTTCTTAATGGTGAAGAAATAACAAATTTAGTAATACCTAATTCAGTGAAAGTTATAAAAGATAATGCTTTTTATAATTGTGGGTACATTAAAACAATAACATTCCCCAAAACGGTTGAAATAATTAATAATTGGGCTTTTTACGGTTGTGCATCACTAATATCTGTAGAATTCAACGATGAGATTAATGAACTTGGTTGGGGAGCTTTCTACAATTGTACATCGTTGGAAAATGTGAAATTTCCTGCAAGATTGAAGACTATAGGGAGTTTTGCTTTTGATAATTGTTCTTCTCTAAAAAAGGCAGTTTTACCAAATGAAATAGAGAAATTAGACCAGGGTGCTTTTGCAAACTGTTCTTCTCTTTATTATGTATCAATTCCTGAGAGTGTTAATGCTATAGGCAGAGGAGTGTTTTCTGGTTGTGAAAATTTGAAGGCGTTATCATGTTTTTGGGCAAAGCCAATAGCAATAAGCCTTGCTGTCTTTGAAGAATTTGATTTTAATAATTGTACATTGTATGTTCCAAATGGTTCATATGACGCCTATAGGACAGCTGATGTATGGAAAGATTTTGGTGCTATAAAAACTATTGATAGTGAAGGCCCACAAGAACCAAAAGACCCAGAACCTTGTTCTGCTCCAACCATTGCCTATACTTCTGGCAACCTTTCTTTCGAAAGCTCAACACCAGGCGCAGAATACCACTATACCATCAAGGATGCTGATGTGGCAACCGATAAGTATAATACCGACGGGAAAGTACTGCTGAATGGTAAGTTGGACATTTCGGTCTATGCGACAGCAGATGGCTATAAGGCATCGGATAAGGCGACGGCAACCCTCTATTGGCTCAATGCCGAGGGCGGCGACGATACCAATAACATCAATCTTGTGAAAACAAGAGGGGTAATGGTAACGACGGATAGCGACATTACCATTTCTGGCCTGAATGATGGAGAGGTGGTAACCTTCTATTCTGTAAACGGCGTGAATCTCGGAAACGCCAAGGCGGTGCAAGGTGTCCTTCATTTCGCTAAGCCGAATGAAAGCATCGTCATAGCTAAGATAAGGGGTAATGACTTGAAGATAGCTATCAAGTAATATTTGTGTTTGGAAGTCGCAAATTGCGACTTCCAAACTTCTTCAAGGTCGCAAATTGCGACTTTGAAACCATCCTATTGTATCGTTTGAGGTTCCAATTTGACACCTCAAACAAAAACATTCTAGAAAATCCTTGCTTGTATCCAATAATAGTTGTATCTTTACCAAAATATTCAAGACCAAAGGAAATGGCAAAGGAAAAGGAATTGGAACAGGTGGAAGGATAGCAATTGTCTGTAGAAAATAAAGTGGAGTCTCTGATACGAGTTATCAGAGGACAACAAGTGATGCTTGACCGTGACTTGGCTGAGCTGTATGGAGTAGAAACAAGAAGGTTGAATGAGCTGTAAAACGTAATATAGAACGTTTCCCTGAAGACTTTATGTTTCAATTGACCCCAAATGAATTTGATAACTTGAAGTCGCAATTTGCGACTTCAAGTTGGGGCGGTGTAAGAAAACTGCCTTATGCTTTCACAGAGCAAGGAGTTGCCATGCTTAGTGGAGTTTTGAAGTCATCGACTGCTGTTGAAGCAAACATCCGCATTATGCGAGCATTCGTATCTATGCGCCATTTTATGGTGAACAATGTGGCGTTTTATCTCTTTAATGAAAAAGTTCCAAGTGGGAGAAAGGCCACTTGGAACTTGACGTATTATTTTCTTTTTTCCTTGAAGAACTTCTCGAAGAAGTCCATTTGCTTTTGATTTTGAACAGGACCCAAATGCAGTCCTTCCTTCATAATCATCACCGTTGGTTTACCTTCCTGGTAGGTAGTCCAGAAAGGAAGGCTATTCCCGTTTGGATTGCCTGTCTTGGTAAAGTTGATCCAGTAGCGTGACATGATTTGCTCCATGTGCTGCTCCGTCTCGGTCATCTTTCCTGGGCCAAACTTATAGCCATAGATGAATGGCATCTCTGCCACATGGCTGGCTCCTCCCTTGCGGCTTTTCACGATGGTGTTCTCTGAGTCTTGGTCAAAGTAATACATATACACCTTGCCCTTGCCGGTCTTGCTCTGCAGGTTAGCCCAGGCATACGTTCCCCATGCAAAGGAGCCATCACGGAAAATGTCGGATTGGGCGAAGTAGGTTTCTTCCTCTGTCTTGGCAGGATAGAGACTGAGAACCTGGTCTGCCCAGCTTCCATATATCTCATGGATTCTTTTCTCATAGTCACTTACACTGACAGGGCGGCTAAACATACTTCCTTCGTCGCTGTTGGTTCCTATGATGACATTTACATCATTGTAGTTTCCCTTTTCATAGAGCTTATACTGGTCATCGGTGATGGAGTAGCCGTCAACGTTTGGCCAGAAGGACTCAAAGTCGGTATTCTTCACGATGTCCATAGCAGGAACTTTTCTTAGCTGCTTCAAGTTCTTAGCCTTGAGTCTCTTTTGAAGGAGAAGTCCACCTGCTTCTGCCGCTTTGGTGGTGAGCATGGCAGTGTTACCATTTCTGCTTTCACCCACAGGCCAGAAGGAGCTACCACTTTCGCTGATGGCTCCTCGGAAGAGTCCCTTGGCAAGGGGAGAGGCGCATAGTATACTTACCGAGATACCACCGGCAGATTCTCCTGCAATGGTAATCTTGTCAGGGTCTCCGCCGAAGGCAGCGATATTGTCGTGAATCCATTTTAAGGCCATCACTTGATCAAGGATACCATAGTTACCAGATATGTTCTTGCCTGATTCCTTACTCAGCTCTGGATGTGCCATGAATCCCAAGGCTCCCAAGCGGTATTCTATACTGCAATAGATGATGCCTTCCTTGACAAAGCTTTCCTGAGTTCCACTGTAGGAGCCAGTAAGAAAGGCTCCTCCATGAATCATCACAAATACAGGGAGTTTGTCATTCTTGCTCTTGGCTGGCGTTTCCACACTGAGGTATAGGCAGTCCTCGCTCATGCCCTGCTCACCACCATTTTGGTTAGGGTCGATGGGCTGTGGTGGACGGTCTCTCCATTTGTCTGCTTTGAATACTCCCTTCCAAGGCTTCTTGCTCACTGGGACTTTCCATCTGAGGTTGCCCACTGGTGCTTCTGCGTATGGGATTCCCTTGTATAGGGCGAATCCTTCATGTTCCACACCTTCAATTTCTCCTTGCTCCACCGTTGTTCTTAGCAGTTGGGCGTTAGCTGCCGATAGGCAAAAGAGTGTCAGGGCAGCTGTCAGTAGATGTCTTTTCAATTTCATTTCTGGTTATTCCATTAATTCCGCAACACTATTATTGATTAAACTTTTTAAGCGCCTGAGCAACAAAAAGTTACTCTGGATTTTGCTATGTCAGAATTTTCACTTATCTTAATGTTGCGAAAAGAAAACAAGCAAAACTCTGATATGGCATGGCAAAGATACAAATTAAATCTGAGAAACTCACTCCTTTTGGAGGAATATTTTCGGGTCATGGAGCAATTTGACTCCATATTGTCTTCTGTAATCGACTCCACCCTCATAATTTCACTACTCATTGGATGAACCATCTTTCGCTTCATCCGACACTTCGCACTTCTCGCCAGTGTTGGGGAGAATAGATGATCGAGCTTTTTCTTATTGTGATTCCTTGGAGAGTGTTAGTTTTTCGTCAGTGCTTAAAATTATCAGGTAAAGATATTCCGCCAAAACCACCACTAAATGGGTGATATAGGCTAGTTTGGGAGCTGTAATTAAAAATTAACCCCTAAAAAACTGCAAAAAAAGTAGCAATATTTGGTAATTTGCCAAAATATTGCTACTTTTGCATTTATAATATTGCAAACTAGTTTGAAAATCATGTCATTAATAGAAATTAAAAAGGTCGAAACAAAGAAGGACTTGAAGACGTTCATCGACTTCCATTACGACCTCTACGAAGGCAACGAATATGATGTGCCTAATCTTTTCAGCGACGACATGAATACTCTGAGCAAGGACAAGAACGCAGCGTTCGAGTTCTGCGAGGCGGAGTATTTTCTTGCCTATAAGGACGGCAAGCTGGCAGGTCGCGTCGCTGCCATTATCAATCATAAGGCAAACAATAAATGGGGCAGGAAATCGGTCCGTTTCGGCTGGATTGATTTCATTGACGACCGCGAGGTTTCCAAGGCTCTTCTCGATGCTGTAGAGAAATACGGTAAGGAGAAGGGAATGGAAGATATTGTAGGTCCGCTGGGTTTTACCGATATGGATCCGGAAGGCATGCTTACCTGGGGCTTTGACCAGCTAGGCACCATGCCTACCATTTATAATTATTCATATTATCCGGAGCACATTGAGGCTCTGGAGGGTTTTACCGTAGATAATAAGTATGTAGAGTATAAACTGATGGTGCCAGATACCATCCCGGAGAAATATTCCAAGATAGCGGCGATGATAGAGAAAAGATACAATCTCCATGTCCGCAAACTTACCCGTAAGGATATTTATCAGGGCGGATACGGACAGAAGATTTTCGACCTCATCAATGATACATACAAGCATCTCTATGGTTATTCCGAACTTTCACAGAAGCAGATAGACCAGTACATCAAGATGTATCTGTCTTTGCTCGACCTGAACTTTGTAACAGCCATAGAAGACTGGACTACCGAGGATCATAAGATGATAGGTATCGGTATTACGATGCCTTCCCTTTCCAGAGCTCTGCAGAAGTGTCATAGGGGCAGGCTGCTTCCTTTTGGCTGGTGGCATCTGCTGCGCGCCATCAAGTTCCATAAAACCAAGATTGTCGACCTTCTGCTCATCGGTATCCAGCCGGAATACCGTGCTAAGGGTGCCAATGCGCTGCTCTTTGCCGACCTGATTCCTATCTATCAGAAGTATGGAATCGAGTGGGGAGAAACACAGGTGGAAATGGAAGATAATGCTGCCGTGCAGGGACAATGGGGCGTCTTGGATCCAGTCCTTCACAAGCGCCGCAACTGCTATATTAAGAGTATCAGGTAAATAGTAATTGTTGTGTTGGCAATTATCTGATAAACAGAATATTGCAACATCATTTGCTATGTTATAAGAAAATAAATAAGAATAACTAAGGAGGAAATCATGTCTGAAGATAAAAACTTAGGTAACAGCGAATTGAATGCCGCTGATGAGCTTACCAATGCCCCTCAGGAGCAGCAGCCGGTAGAATATACTGATGATAACATCCGCCACTTGAGCGATATGGAGCATGTGCGTACCCGTCCGGGTATGTACATCGGCCGTCTGGGAGATGGAAATCTGCCGGAAGATGGTATTTATGTGCTCTTGAAGGAGGTGGTAGACAACTCTATCGATGAATTCAAGATGGGCGCAGGTGCCCGTCTGGAAATCGATATCGAGGACAATCTGCGTGTCAGCGTGCGCGACTATGGCCGTGGTATTCCTCAGGGCAAGCTCGTTGAGGCTGTAAGTGTGCTGAATACCGGTGGTAAGTACGACAGCAAGGCGTTCAAGAAGAGCGTCGGTCTGAACGGTGTGGGTGTGAAGGCGGTCAATGCCCTCAGTTCCCACTTCGAAGTAAAGTCGTACCGCGACGGAAAGGTGCGCCATCTGAAGTTTGAGAAAGGTATTCTGAAGAGCGACACGATGGAAGATACTGAGGACGAGAACGGTACCTTTATCTTCTTCGAGCCGGATAATACCCTGTTCAAGAACTATTCCTTCCACGATGATTTCGTGGAAACGATGCTCCGCAACTATACTTATCTGAACACCGGACTCACCATCATGCACAATGGCCGCCGCATCTTGAGCCGCCATGGTCTGCAGGATTTGCTGAGCGATAATATGACCAATGAAGGTCTCTACGACATCGTCCACATGAAGGGCGAGGACATCGAGATTGCCTTCACCCATACCAACCAGTATGGCGAGGAGTATTATTCCTTCGTCAACGGTCAGCACACCACCCAGGGAGGTACGCATCAGAGTGCCTTCAAGGAGCATATAGCCAAAACTATCAAGGAGTTCTACGGCAAGTATGAGTATGCAGACATCCGAAACGGACTGGTGGCTGCCATTGCCATCAACGTAGAAGAACCGGTCTTCGAGAGTCAGACCAAGATTAAGCTCGGAAGTACTACGATGACGCCGAATGGTGGCGAAACCATCAATAAGTATGTGGGCGATTTCCTGAAGAAGGAAGTAGACAACTATCTCCATATCCACAAGGATGTGGCTGAGATTCTGGAGAACAAGATCAAGGAGAGTGAGCGCGAGCGCAAGGCGATGGCGGGCGTTACCAAACTCGCCCGTGAGCGTGCCAAGAAGGCGAATCTCCACAACCGCAAGCTCCGAGACTGCCGCATCCATTTCAGCGACGCCAAGAACGAGCGCAAGGAGGAGAGTTCTATCTTCATCACCGAGGGCGATTCTGCCAGCGGAAGCATCACCAAGAGCCGCGATGTGAATACCCAGGCGGTGTTCTCTCTGCGTGGTAAACCGCTCAACAGTTTCGGTCTTACCAAGAAGGTGGTTTATGAGAACGAGGAGTTCAATCTGCTTCAGGCGGCTCTCGATATAGAGGACGGCTTGGATTCTTTGCGTTACAACAAGGTGATTGTGGCAACCGATGCGGATGTCGACGGAATGCACATCCGCCTGCTCATCATCACCTTCTTCCTTCAGTTCTTCCCAGATCTCATCAAGAAGGGCCATGTCTACGTGCTTCAGACCCCATTGTTCCGAGTGCGCAACAAGCGAACCAAGATCAAGAACAAGCAGGCGGTGGCTGATGCGGATGCGAAACTGGGAAGCAAGGAGAAAAAGAGCGATTTCATCACGCATTACTGTTACAGCGATGAGGAGCGCCAGCAGGCGATTCGCGATTTGGGCCCTGATCCTGAAATCACCCGATTCAAAGGATTGGGAGAGATTTCGCCTGATGAATTCGCCCATTTCATCGGTCCTGACATGCGATTGGAGCAGGTTACGCTGCATAAAACCGATCAGGTGCAGAAACTGCTGGAATATTATATGGGTAAGAACACGATGGAGCGCCAGAACTTCATCATCGAAAATCTGGTGATAGAAGAGGATATTCCGGAGGAAGACTCAGCACCGCTGGATTAAATGAAGTGAAGAGTGAAGAACGAAGTTTAAAAAAATGAAGAAATATCTATTCTTAGCACTGGTAGCATTTCTGGCAGTAACTTCTGCCAGTGCCCAGTTGCGTATCAAGATGGGCAAGAACAGCCCGATAGAGAAGTTGGGAAGGGCTGAAATCGCCATTACCAACCTTTATGTGGATAGTGTGGATGAGAATAAGCTCGTAGAGGACGCCATCCGAGGCATGCTCGAAAAGCTCGACCCTCATTCTTCTTACGCTACAGCCAAGGAAACCAAGGCGATGAACGAGCCGCTGAACGGCAGTTTTGATGGCATTGGCGTGCAGTTTAACATGGTAGATGATACGCTGCTCGTTATCCAGCCGGTTACGAACGGACCTTCTGAGAAGGTGGGAATCATTGCCGGCGACCGCATTGTGGCTGTAAACGATACTGCCATTTCGGGCGTTAAGATGAGCAAGGAGGAAATCATGAAGCGCCTTCGTGGTCCTAAGGGAACAACGGTGAACCTTACCATTGTGCGCCGTGGCATCAAGGATAAACTCATCTTCAAGGTAAAGCGCGATAAAATTCCGGTAACTACGATGGATGCGGCTTATATGATTCGTCCGGGCATCGGATACATCCGATTGGGAAGTTTCGGTCTTACCAGTCATAAAGAGGTTACAATAGCGATGGATTCGCTGAAAAAGAAGGGAATGAAGGACCTTATCTTCGACCTTGAGGATAATGGCGGAGGCTATCTTCAGGCTGCGGCTCAGATTGCCAACGAGTTCCTGCAGAAGGGCGATCTCATCGTTTATACCAGCGGTCGTGCTGCGCCTCGTCAGGAATATAAGGCGCAGGCTAACGGTAGATGGCGCAAGGGCAAGGTGGTGGTGCTCACCAATGAGTTTACCGCTTCTGCCGCCGAGATTGTTTCCGGAGCCATCCAGGATCAAGACCGTGGCGTAGTGGTTGGTCGCAGAACCTTCGGCAAGGGATTGGTGCAGCGTCCGCTGACCTTCGATGATGGCAGCGAGATTCGTCTCACCATCGCCCATTACTATACGCCTAGCGGCAGATGTATCCAGAAGCCATATAAGAAAGGTGACAGGTTGGATTATGCGATGGATCTGGACAAGCGTTACAAGCATGGCGAGTTCACCAATCAGGACAGCATCCATCTTTCAGACAGTCTGAAGTATTATACCTTGCGCAAGCATCGTGTAGTTTATGGTGGTGGTGGAATCATGCCAGATTATTTCGTGCCGCTGGATACAACCAAGTACACCAAGATGCACCGTCAGTTGGCTGCCAAGAGCATCGTCATCAACCACAGTCTGAAGTTCATCGATGCGCATCGTAAGGAGCTGAAGAGCCAGTATAAGGATTTCGATAAGTTCCTCGCCACCTACGAGGTTCCTTCTTCGCTGATAGATGGCATTATCGCCGAGGGCAAGAAGGAGAAGATAGAGCCGAAGGATGAGGCTGAATTAATTCAGACGAAGAAATACCTCGCCCTGCAGCTGAAAGCCCTTGTAGCGCGAGATATCTGGGATATGAGCCAATACTTCCAGGTTTGGAATGAGACAAACGAGATAGTTCAGCGAGCCGTGCAGCTGCTGACTACGGGGAAGTAGTTAAGTGAAGAGTGAAGAACGAAGAGTGAATAATTCAAGTGCTTTGCTCATGTAACTATAGAAAAAACGGCTGTTAACTGTTAACCTGTTAACCCCGTGAGGTAATGATATAAGAAAAGGTCGTGAGGTTCAATCAGAAATCTCACGACCTTTTTTGTATTTATCTTTTTCAGAAGTCATTTACTTCTTCTCATGCAGATGGTCCCATTTCAGATAGATTCCTGCAAGGATGGTGCCGGAAATGCTGTGCCAGGCGCAGCTGATGGCGCAAGGCAATACGGCGAGAGGCTGGGCTGCGAAGAAGTTGCCAGCCAGTACCGTGGCAAGACCGGCGTTCTGCATTCCTACCTCAATACTGATGGTACGCTTCTTGGCAGTATTGAATCCGGCACATTTGCCGGCAAGCCAACCGAGAAGATAACCCAGCGTGTTGTGGCAGAAAACCACGGCGAAAGTCCAGAGGAAGAGCGATAAGCCGCGAGCTACGAGGTCATCATGAACCGTAGAAATCACACCGCCTACGATGATTGCCAGACACGTAACGCTGATGCCCGGCATCAGACTCTGGATGGTAGGGAAGCAGTCTTTCTTGCCGTAAATATAGTTGAGGGCGCAGCCGATGGCTACAGGAATAATCGTTACGATGAGGATGTTGATGAACATTCCCACAGCATCTACATGGATAATCTCGCCTGCCGTAATCTTCATCAGCAGCGGAGTCATCACCGGTGCAAGAATGGTAGAGGCGCAGGTCATTCCTACGGAGAAAGCTACGTCGCCATGACACAGATAACTCATAATGTTGCTCGAAACGCCGCCCGGACAGCAACCTACCAGCAGGATTCCGAGTGCCAGGGCTGGGTCAAGATGCCACACATGAACCAGGGTGTAAGCCACGCCAGGCATGATGATAAACTGGGCACAGGCTCCGATGAAGACATCCAGCGGGCGCTGAGCCAAAATCTTGAAGTCGTTGGTGGTCAAGGTCAGACCCATAGTGAGCATGATGATGCCGAGAATGACGGTTTGAGTAGTTCCGCGCACCCAGTCGAAGGTATGTGGGAAGAAGAATGTGAACACTGCAACACCTATCACGAAGATAGATGTGTAATTGGCCAGCAGCTTGCTGAGCCCTTGAAATAACTTAAGCATAATTCTATTTCTTTTAAAATCCTGATATTTCTCTCTTATTTATTTCTTTCCTCGCTTTCAATATCGAGTGCAAAAGTACGTCTTTTCTATCGGATAAACAAATTATTCTGTAAGAAAATGATAAATTATAACATTTTTATAGGGTAACGCTTGCAAATCTGCACGAATCTTTTGGGATTGTGCAAAATCATGGGCAAAATAATTCGGCTTTTCTTCTTTAATTCCGCAACAAATGTGTAACTTTGCACCCATATTATCGATAATAGTCATAGAATGAACGAAGATTTTGATATAAGACAAGAAATGGTTTCGCCTGCCGAAAAGGAATTCGAGAAGGCGCTGCGCCCGCTGAAGTTTTCTGATTTCAGCGGACAGAATGGCGTGGTAGAAAATCTCGAGGTCTTTGTTGAGGCTGCCAAATATCGTGGCGAACCACTCGACCATACGCTCCTCCACGGTCCGCCGGGATTGGGTAAGACTACGCTGAGCAACATCATCGCCAACGAACTGGGCGTAGGATTCAAGATTACATCGGGTCCTGTGCTTGATAAGCCGGGCGATCTGGCGGGAATCCTTACCTCGCTGGAGCCCAACGATGTGCTCTTTATCGATGAAATCCACCGTCTTTCGCCTGTCGTAGAGGAGTATCTCTATTCGGCGATGGAGGATTACCGCATCGACATCATGATAGATAAGGGTCCTTCGGCTCGCAGCATCCAGATAGACTTGAATCCGTTTACCCTCGTGGGAGCGACAACGAGAAGCGGTCTGCTTACAGCTCCTCTGCGCGCCCGTTTCGGAATCAATCTGCATCTGGAATATTACGACCCGGCTACGCTTCAGAAGATTATCAAGCGAAGTGCGATGCTCCTGAAGGTGCCGATAGAGGATGAGGCGGCAGTGGAAATCTCCCGCCGTTCGCGCGGAACTCCTCGTATCGCCAACTCTCTGCTCAGAAGAGTGCGTGATTTTGCCCAGGTAAAGGGCAACGGAACCATCACTTACGATATTGCCCAGATGGCGCTCAAGGCACTCAACATCGACCAGTATGGCTTGGATGAGATAGACAACAAGATTCTCACCACCATCATCGACAAGTTCCGTGGTGGCCCAGTAGGCGTAAGCACCATTGCCACGGCAATAGGCGAGGATGGCGGCACCGTAGAGGAGGTTTATGAGCCGTTCCTCATCATGGAGGGCTTCATCAAGCGCACGCCGCGAGGAAGAATGGCAACGCCGCTTGCCTACGAGCATCTCGGCAGAAATCCGTATACAAGCAATATTATGCAGGGAGACTTGTTTGAGTGAAGAACGAAGAGTGAAGAAAAACATGAAGATAGGAATATTTACGGGTACATTCGACCCATTTACGATAGGACATCAGAACATTGCCGAGCGTGCCTTGCCGATGTTCGACAAGCTCGTGATTGCAGTGGCGGTGAGCAAGCTGAAGCACGCCAGCGAGGAAATCTCGAAGCGTGTGGAGGATATCAAGGCTGTTTTTCCGAAGGAATGTTCGGAGTTGGTGGATGCGGAGGATGCATCTAAGGGTTATCGCCTGGAGGTGGTTTCTTACGATGATCTCACCATCGATTTGGCGCATCGCCTGGGAGCCAGGTTTCTGGTTCGTGGCGTCCGTTCTGCCAAGGATTTCGAGTACGAAAGAGAGCAGGCTGACATCAATAAGCAGTTGGGCGGCGTAGAAACCATCCTGCTGTTTTCTGACCCAAGATACAGCAGCATCAGCTCAACGCTGGTTAGGGAATTGAGATTCTTCGGAAGAGAAGTAGATGAATTTTTACCAAAAATAAAATAAAAAATAGGAGGAAGAAGCGTATGATAACATACAATGTAGACGGCGTGAAAATGCCAAAGATCAAGAAGCGTGATACGAGTGCCTGGATTCGCAAGGTAGCTGCCTCTCATGGCCGCAAGGTGGGTGAGATTGGCTATATGTTTGTAGATGACGAGAAGATTCTCGAAGTGAACAACGAGTATCTGGGGCATGATTACTATACCGATGTCATCACCTTCGATTACGATGAGGATGATGTGATTAACGGCGACATCGTGATTTCGCTCGATACGGTCCGCACCAATGCCGAGCTGTTTGGCAAGACCTACGATGATGAGCTTCACCGCGTCATCATCCATGGCATCCTGCACCTCTGCGGAATCAACGACAAGGGTCCGGGAGAGCGAGAAATCATGGAGGAGAACGAGAACAAGGCATTAGCCCTGCTCGAAGGTGCTTCAATATTGAAGAAGTAATATCCTCCAGTTTTAAGGGAAAAGTATAAAAAAACAGCTGTTAACTGTTAACCTGTTAACTGCGAATAAAAAAAGGAGATTTCAACCATCATCGTTGGAGTCTCCCTTTACTTATCTTATGGTTTCGGCGGATTTGCCATCCGCCGCAAGCAAGTCTAGATTTCTATCGCCTTGATTCTCTCTCGGCATTCTTTCAATATCTCTTTCAGTTCCTCCACGGTAGTGGCTCTCAGCATGGCGATTCTCGTCTGGCGAAAATCGGGAATGCCTTTGAAGATAGGGGAGGCAGCAAGGTGGCGACGGGTGTGGAGAATGCCTCTGTACTCGTCGATGCGCTCCACGTTGATGCGCAGCTGCTCCTCCAGGAGGTCAATTTTCTCATCCACGGTTAATGGAGTTGCGCCTGTATTATCCAGATAATCACGTATTTCCTTGAAAATCCATGGCCTTCCGAAGGTGGCGCGGCCAATCATCACCGCATCTACGCCGTATCTTTCGAAGGCAAGCTTGGCTTCCTCCGGGGTCGTAATGTCGCCGTTGCCGATGATAGGAATATGGATGCGGGGATTGTTCTTCACCTCTCCGATGAGGCTCCAGTCGGCTTCTCCGGTGTACATCTGGCTACGGGTTCTGCCGTGGATGGTAAGCGCCTGTATTCCGCAATCCTGTAGCTGCTCGGCAAGGTCGGTGATGATGAGGTTCTCGCAATCCCATCCCAATCGGGTTTTCACAGTTACCGGCACGTTTACCGCCTTTACCACTTCTCTTGTAATATCCAGCATCAATGGGATATTTCGGAGCATTCCGGCTCCTGCACCCTTTCCGGCAACCTTCTTTACCGGGCAACCGAAGTTGATATCAATCACATCCGGCTTCGCCTGTTCTACGATTTTTGCAGCTTCCACCATATCCTCTGTGGTTCTGCCGTAAATCTGAATGCCCACAGGGCGCTCTTCATCACTTATCGTAAGTTTGCTGACGGTGCTCTTGATGCTTCGCACCAGGGCTTCCGCCGATACGAACTCAGTATAAACCATGGCGGCTCCGAATCGCTTGCAGAGCATGCGAAAACCAATATCTGTTACGTCTTCCATCGGAGCGAGGAAGAGGGGCTGAGGCCCAAATTCTATATTACCTATTTTCATGAGTTTCGAGTGAAATCTTCTTATTCCTATGATGTATATCTTCTTTTTTGCGGCTGCAAAGTTACTGCTTTTTTCTGAAAATAAAGAAAATACTACTTCAAAAGATGATACATTCCCCCTGCAAAGGTCTTGATGACTCCCTTCATCTCCAATGTGAAGAGGAGGGAAGTGAGGCGAGAAATGTCGATATTCGTCTTTACGGAGATGAGATTCACTTGCAGGTCGTTGGTCTTGGAGAGGACTTCTACGATGAGTTGCTCCTCGGGCGATAACTCGGGAAAGAGGCTGCGCTCGATGCCTTGCTGCTTGGCTCGCATCAGGGTGGCGTCATCCTGCCAGCGCATGTCCTTCACGAAATCCTCGGCACAGGTGATGAGCGTGGCGCCGTTGTTGCGTATCAGGTTGTTGCAGCCTTCGCTGTAGTGGTCGCCTATCCTGCCCGGGAAGGTGAAGACGTCCCTACCGTAGGATTGCGAAATATCGCAGGTGATGAGGCCGCCGCCGTGAGCTGCGCTCTCTATCAGGATGCAGGCATCCGACATTCCCGCTACGATGCGGTTGCGGCGCACGAAGTTTATCTTATCAGCGTTTGTACGGGTAAGGAATTCTGTGAGCAGTCCGCCCTGTTCTATCATTCTTGCCGCCGTTTCCCGGTGCTGACGAGGATAGAGATCATCCAAGCCATGCGCCAGCACACCTATGGTTTCGTAGCCGCTGGCGAGTGCCTGGCGGTGCGCCACGATATCCACTCCGTAGGCAAGTCCGCTTATGATGAGCACGTTGGGCGAAAGCTGCTTCAGGTCGGTGATGAAGCGGCGGATGAGGTCTTCGCCGTAAGGCGTGCAGTGGCGGGTTCCTACGATGTTGATGACGCGCTGCTGGTTGAGGTTGGCGTTGCCTTTATAAAAGAGGATGAGGGGTGCGTCATCGCAATCCTTGAGGCGTTGCGGATAGCGGTCGTCGTTCATCGGAATGGGTTCTATTCCGTAGCGTATGTCGTACTCCAGTTCTTCCTCAGCGCGTTTTCGGGCTTCTTCGCAGTTCTGGATAGCGCTCACGAGTTTATCCGAGGCATCGGGGAGGATGTCTCTTAGGTTGTTCTTGTGCTCCAGGATGAGCGTAGCGGAGCCTACCTTTCTGTATAGCTCCAGCATTCCTGCCAGGCTGAAGTAATTGAGCCTTGTCAGGAGGATGGTGTTCAGTATTTCCTGTTGATCAGCCATAATTTTTATCTTTTATCTCTTCAAGTATTCGTAACCGATGCGACAGCGAAGGCATTCCTTCCTGTCGCAGTATTCCTTCTTCAGCTGTATGAGCGCCTGGCTATCCCCGGCGTTCTCCACCGGCAGGCCGCATTCCTTCCACATCCTTACTATGTGGTTATTCTCGGCCTTCAGCTCCTCCAGGAAGTCGAAGGCGCGGTCGCAGTATTTCTCCTCGCCCCGGTGCCTTCCATAGGCAAAGAGGATGGGAACCACGGTGTTGATGATGAGCAGATTGAGCGAGAAAGGGGAGAGGTGCTTCTCGTTACGGATGCTCGTGCTGCCGAAGGTATAATGGGTTTCCCAATACTCCGTAACGCTGGTTGAGAGCACCTGCTTTGCCTCCTTCACCGTGCTTGCCTCGAGCAGCTGGCTCAGCCCCGCACGGCGGTTATAATAAAGATTGGCTAACTGCGAGATGCGGATGTGAGGGAAGTTCTGCGGACGCAGGCGCAGGAAGCGCCACTGCTTGTAATCCATCGGTTGCAGCGAGAATTTATGCGAGAGATAGAGATATTCGTTCCTCAACCGGGAGAAATACCCGTCGTTCAGCGCGTCTTTCTGATATCTTTCGGGAATGGTGTTCAGTTCCAGCAGTCCGGCTTGCCCCAGGAAGATGGCTTCTATCTGGAAGAGGTCGTCGCGGTGATGGTCTACGGCCCTCAGCGGCAGATGGTAAGCCCACTGCTCGAAGGCGTCGCCGTTGATTCCGAACCCGTAGTTGCGCGCCAGGGTCACGAAGTAGGCGTTTTCCCAATCGCCGTTACATTGCTTCACGCGCGCCTCTATCGCATCGGTTTTCTGCGATAAGCGCTCGGTTTGCAGGGCGCTCATCCAACTGTGCACGGTGAGGCGGGTGAGCGATGGGATAATCTGGTAGCAGGGAGGATACTGGTCGATGCTCAGCAGCTCCTGATAATGTTTCGATACGTTGTCGGGAATGTCGAGCTGCAACTGCACGAGGGGTTCGCCTTTCGAGTTCTTTGCCTCTACATCGATGGTTCCGCAAACGTGCAGGATAACGTTGTCGTAGCGTTCATCCTTATCATGTCCGTGCACATACCAGTCGCTTGCCTTGTCATGAATCTCCACGTTTCCCACCCATAGGGTTCCGTTGAGTTTGATTTTGGCATTGAAGAAATCGGGCCCTGCGTTGCGGTTGTGCAGTCCGGGGTCAATTACTTCCACAGCCTGGTGCCAGGTGGTGGTGAGTGGAGAGAGTGGGAAGAGCTTGTGCTTCCACACATAATGAAGGAGTTGCTCCATGTTGTTTCGGCTTTTATGGTTTATAGGATTGCCTCTTTCGGAACGCAAGTTCTTCGCTCGTGTGCGGAAGGGGTATTGAAAAATCAGCTGTTAACTGTTAACCTGTTAACCCTGAGGAGAGAAGTATTTCTCGAATGCCTTGTCGTAGTCCTCGCTGTTGCCCAGCTTTCCGTTGATGAGGCAGACGAGTTCTACGGTTGCCTTGAGGCAGAGTTTCTCGTCCTTGGCACGGAAGATGTCCTGATGGAAAACATATCTTACGCCCTGCTTCTCCAGCCACAGACGCGAGAAGAATTCATCATCGCATTGCAGCGGAACCTTGTACTGCAGGTTCATTCTCGCCACCACAGCATCCACGCCTTTGTTGTGCATTTCGGCAAAGCTGAGGCCGCATTCCTTCAGAAAGAGATGGCGGGTATGTTCCATGTAGTGCAGATAGTTGGCATTGTTCACGATGCCCTCAATATCGCACTCATAATCCCTTACTTCCATCTTCGTCTCAAAAATATATCTGCTCATAATTTTCTCTTTTTTAGTTACTAAATGAGGCTAAAAGCCTTAAATCACTGCAAAAATAACCAAAATTTTCTATTTATTATTATAATAACAAGGATTTTTCAAGGTTTTTCGAAGAAAAATGTGTATTTTTGCATAAAAAAAGCTGCACTCGGCAATTTGAAAGCAAGCTTTCATTGCGCTCATTTGCATTTTTTTTGCCGAATAGAACAAAAAGTAAGAACAAATAAAAAATAGATAAAGATGAAAATTGCTTTGATCGGCTACGGAAAGATGGGACACATGATCGAGGAGATCGCCCTGCAGCGTGGCCACGAAATCGTTTGTAAGATTGACGTGAATAACCCTCAAGACATCGACAGCCCGGAGTTCTGCTCTGCCGATGTTGCCATTGAGTTTACCAACCCTACTGCCGCCTACGGCAACTATCTGAAGGCTTTCTCTCACAACGTGAAGGTGGTTTCAGGTTCTACAGGTTGGATGAAAGACCATAAGGAAGACGTGGAGAAGCTCTGCGCCGACGGTAAGCAGACCCTCTTCTGGGCGTCTAACTTCAGCATCGGTGTGGCTATCTTCTCTGCCGTAAACCGCTATCTGGCTAAAATCATGAATGGTTTCCCACAGTACTCTGTATGCATGCAGGAAACCCACCACGTGCACAAGCTTGATGCGCCATCAGGTACAGCCATCACCCTTGCCGAGGAAATCATCGACAACATCGACAGAAAGAAGGACTGGAAGCGTGGCGTTACTTATTGGACAGAGGATGGTCATCACGATGAGGGAGATGCAAACATCACCGATGAGGATTTGGTTATCAACTGCGTGCGCGATGGCGAGGTTCCGGGAATCCACGCCGTGATGTATGACAGCGATGCTGATATGATTACCATCGAGCACAGTGCCCACTCACGCAAGGGTTTCGCCCTGGGAGCCGTTCTCGCAGCTGAGTTCACAGCCAACCATTCCGGCTTGCTCACCACATCAGATTTATTTAAGTTCTAAGCAGAAGTTATGATAGACAAGCAGAAACAAAAACTCAATATGAAGGTACAGTGGGCGAAGTTCGCAGTGGTTCTCGCCCTCTATCTTCTCTTTCTGGTTTGGGTAGAAAGCTGGCTGGGACTCATTGTGGTTCCGTTCATCTTCGATGTTTACATCACCAAGAAGATTCACTGGCAGTGGTGGAAGGATGAGGAAGGTCCTATCCGTTTCATCATGAGCTGGGTAGATGCGCTGGTGTTTGCTCTCGTAGCGGTTTATTTCATCAACCTCTTCTTCTTCCAGAACTACGTCATTCCGTCTTCCTCTCTCGAAAAGAGTCTCCTTACGGGCGATTATCTCTTCGTGAGCAAGGTAAGCTACGGACCTCGCATTCCTGAAACTCCGCTCACCATGCCGCTCACCCAGCACACCATGCCGCTGGTCAACGTGAAGAGCTACATAGAGTGGCCTCACTGGGATTACCGCCGCGTGAAGGGTTTGGGCAACGTGAAGCTCAACGACATCGTGGTGTTCAACTATCCTGCAGGCGATACGCTCGTCAATGAGGAGCGCTATCAGGCGAATGATTACTACCAGATGGTTTACAGCATCGGCGACCAGCTGATGCAGCAGAACGGACAGGAAAAGGATGTGCGCGCGATGAACCCATTGCAGCAGCGCCACTATTTTGAGCAGGTTTATGCTACTGGCCGCAACTACATCAGCAGCATGCCGGGCGAATATGGCGACATCATCAGCCGTCCTACCGACCGCCGCGAGAACTATGTAAAGCGCTGCGTGGGCTTGCCTGGTCAGACCCTGCAGATCAAGAACCGCATCGTTTATCTGAACGGAAAGGCAAACAAGGAGCCTGATAACGTGCAGTATACTTATAAGATGAAGCTCAAGGGCGAGTTCCCAATCGACCTTGCCGATGAGCTGGGAATCACCAACGAAGACCTGCTGATGTATAATCAGAGTGGCGTGATTCCGCTCACCAAGAAGGCTTATCTGGCGCTGAAGGCGAACAGAAACCTCGTAGAGAGCATCTCTATCAATACGGATGCAACCTATGGCGACCTCTATCCGCTCAACGCCTATACCGGCTGGACAAGAGATAATTACGGCCCGGTTTGGATTCCGAAGAAGGGCGAGAGCATCGCTCTTACGCTGAAGAATCTGCCTGTATACGAGCGCTGCATCAAGGTTTACGAGGGCAACGACCTGAAGGTAGACAACGCCGGACGCATCTTCATCAACGGCAAGCTGGCGAAGAGCTACACCTTCAAGCTCGACTACTACTGGATGATGGGCGACAACCGCCACAACTCAGCCGACAGCCGCTACTGGGGTTTCGTGCCTGAGGACCACATCGTGGGCAAGCCTATCTTCATCTGGTGGAGCCACAGCCCAGATCATCCGGGCTTCTCGGGCATTCGTTGGAATCGCCTCTTCACTTTTGTAGACAATATTAAGTAAGAAAAAGAAATAAGAATTGAAGACTGCCGTCAAATTCCTAATAGCATTGGTGTTGTCGCTGCTCCTGGCTTGGGCAGTGCGCACCTATGTTTTCACTATCTTCTCGGTGCCTCAGGGTGGGCTTCCGCCCCAGCTGAAGGCAGGCAACCGGGTGATAGTGAACAGGATTGACTGCGAAAATTTCGGGCGTGGCGATGTGGTTGTTTTCACCGATACGGTGGTTTACCAGCCCAAGAACCAGCGCCGCAAGCGCGTCTTCGAGTCTCATTTCATAGGCAGGATAGAGAAGCTTCCGGGCGATACGCTGCGCATCGACACCGTGCAGTTCGTCATCCCAACCGTATGCTGCAAGCGCTGCGGCTGCAAGGATTGCCGCTTCTATCTCTTGAAGACGCCAACCGGCCAGCAGCTCGTTCATAAGCACCAGATGATAGGCAAAGCCCATAAGCTGTTCTAGCTTCCTCGCGCCTTCGGAAGCTTGTCCCCCGTCTGCCCCCGTTCCGAGCGATTCCATCGCTCGTCCCCCTCTTCATCATTAACCCTTCATAACAAAGCAGAAATTGAAAGCCCTTCTTTCTTCCACATATTTCGGCCCCATCCAGTGGTACCAGAAGCTGAACCGCTACGATGAATGCCTGATAGAGCGCCACGAGAGCTTTATCAAGCAAACCTATCGTAACCGTATGATCATCCCTACCACCAACGGCCCTCTTGCGCTCACCATCCCCACCAATCACGACATCTCCCTGTCGATGAAGGACATCCGCATCTCCGACCACGCCAACTGGCGCCACGTCCACTGGAATGCGCTCCTTTCCGCCTATGGCGAGAGCCCTTTCTTCGAGTATTATCAGGACGACATCCGCCCCTTCTACGAGAAGAAATACGAGTTCCTCTTCGATTTCAACATGGAGACAACCGCGAAGATGATAGAGCTCCTCGACATCCGTCCGAAGATAAGCGTCACTGACGAATACGTTTTAAGTGAAGAACGAAAAGTGAAGAGCATAGAAAGTGAAGAACGAAGAGTGAAGAGTGAAGAAACAACGTTCGGCGACCGAAGGGAAAGCCAATTCGATAGCCCTGAGGCGCAAGCCCAATTCAACATTCAACATTCAACACTCAACACTCCAATCAAGGATTTCCGCGATGCAATTCGCCCCAAGAAACCGCTCCCTGACCCCGAATTCGAGTCGAAGCGCTATTACCAGGTTTACGAGCAGAAATACGGCTTTCTGCCCAATATGAGCATCCTTGACCTCCTTTTCAATGAAGGCAACGAGGCGATATTCTTCCTATAAGAGAAGAGTATCGCCTTGTTGTTTTTCCTCCCGTTAACAAAACTTACTCATAGTTTTCTGCCCCGCAACTCATAGTTTTCCGCTCTGAAAGTACATATAAAAAGTGTTTGAGAGAAGAATGAGGAAAGTTTACTGGTTATCAGTTACTTTCCTCATTTTGGTTAAAAGTGGCGAGGACAGACGAAGACGGGAATACGACAAGATGAGACAGAGGAACGTTACCTATCCGTAACCTATACCCCAAATGAGGAATGTTAAGGTTCGGAAGAATGAGGAAGGTTACGAATTGAATTTGAATACTCTGATTTATAGTGAGTTACTGATGAGTAACGTAAGATTTTTGGTTACGAACCAAATTTGCCGTGTTCTGCCGTGAAATGCGTAGCAAGAAAAGACTCTTCATGTATTAATTTTGAACGCAAAAAAGAATGACGTTATGAAGAGTACATTTTCAATTATCTTCTACCTCAAAAGACAGGTAGTAAAGAAAGATGGTACTGTTCCAGTTATGGGACGTATCACAGTGGACGGAACACAGTCGCAGTTCAGTTGCAAGACAACTGCCAATCCAAATTTGTGGGACACCAAGGGCGGACGCATGATAGGTAAGAGTATGCAGGCTTTGGAAGTGAACCGCAAATTGGACAAGATGCGTGTGAGTATCAGTAAGCATTATCAGGAGATTATGGACAGGGACAACTTCGTCACTGCCGACAAGGTGAAGAACGCCTTTCTTGGCTTGGAGTATCGTTGCCATACACTGATGAAAGTCTATTCTCAAAGCCGTGATGAAATGGAAAAGCAATATAAGGCTGGCATGAAATCTTTGAGTACATACACGAAGTATAGAATCGGGTGTGCCTATGTGGGCGAGTTCTTGCAGACGCATTACCATGTGAAGGATATTGCTCTGAAAGAGTTATCGCTGCCTTTTATCACAGACTACGAGACTTTTCTCAGAACAGACAAGCATCTGAAGATAAATTCTGCAATGGTGTTTGTCCGCAATCTCCGTGCAATGGTATTCCGTGCCATAGATAATGAATGGCTCGTAAAAGACCCATTCAGACGATATGAGTACAAGGAAGAAGAGACCACAAGAGAGTTTCTGAGCAAAGAAGAGATTCACCTGTTGATGGAAACACCTATCACAAGAAAGAAGATGAGTATGGTGCGTGACTTGTTCCTGTTCTGCTGTTTTACAGGTCTCGCTTTCATTGATCTGTACAACTTGAAGGAAGAGAACATCAAGGAATTTTTCGATGAAGGTGAATGGATCGTTATCCATCGACAGAAGACTGGAACGGAAGCCAACATCAAGTTGCTTGATTATCCCAAGCAAATTATGGAAAAATACCGTGGATTGAGTGAAGACGGCAGGGTGTTTCCAGTACCCAACTACCAAAGTTGTATGGATTCGCTCAAAAGACTGGGCAAAAAATGTGGTATTACCAAGCCGCTTTCCTGGCACATGAGGAGTCACAGTAAATTCTTTTATTTATTGAATATCAGCGAGTTGAGTATTTTAAAGAATATGACTGCTAACGATTTAGAAACGAGCTATATTCTTTTTCTTTCACAACTTTGCAATATACAAAGAACGCTTTGATTTCGAGTGCAAAGTTAAATCTAATTTCTGAAAAACAACATTTTATGCTGTGATTTTACAAAATATTAAGATTAGTCTTTGCAAAGGTAAAAGAGTAGTTACCAACAGTAATTTTCATGTAACGTCATTTTAAGAGTATGGCAAAAAGAACATATTCATAAACGCATATATGTATCTTGCCATATTGGGAAATCAATTGCTTAGTTCCATTTTTGCAGATTATATTTCTATTTTGTCTAAATTACGGAAGAATATAGCAGATATTCAATGGATTCGGATGGATTATCAAAATAAAACGTTATTTTTGTAGCGTAAAAACGATAAAAACATGAAGTTAAATCGCATAAGAGCAGTCTTAGAGGACAAAGGGATAAGCCAAACATGGCTTGCAAAGAAGTTGGGAAGGAGTTTCAGTACGGTCAATGCTTATGTATGCAACCGCTCTCAACCCAATCTTACCACACTTCTTGAAATTGCGCAGTTGTTGTCTGTGGATATGAAAGAACTTATTACAGACGAAAAAGAACGTAATGATTAAAGTAATTATGGAATAACAATATGAAAATAAATAAATTAATCCATATAGTCTTGGCGATAAATATCGGGTGTTATGCTTTGCCCTAATGGCCTGTTCATCTTCCAAAATGAATTTGGTAGATGAATACTACATATATTCACCCGATGAGTTTCATGAAACATATTATTTGAAATGTAAGTTGTCTGGTGACAGAGACCATGAAATAGATAGTTTACATACAGTATATTGGAATGATTCCGCCATCATTTTGGGACGAGGTGAAGGTAAGGAGAACTGGTGGCTTATCCAAGCGGCAAGTTCTAACTTGAAATGTTGTAATAATGATATTATAAAAGGTCCTTTTTCTAAACAGTATATACAGAAATATATACAGAAAGGAAAGTATAAGAAAAAGATTTTACAATAAAATGGAGTTTTGTACCATATAATAACATGAAGTCATCAGAATTAAGCAAGCTCATGAGAAAGTTGAATCTCCCCGATAAGTTCAAGAAAAAGGGGCGATTAGCATATTATACATTGGCTCATAAAACTGGGGCAATGGTGTTGGTTGGATTCTATTTGGATAATTCCATAGACCCAAATTCATTCTTCGTCAACTATTTCGCTCAATGCCTTTATGTGCCTTTTAGTACCTATAACTTTAGCTTAGGAAACAGAGTTGGCTCATATTGGGACTCCAATAGAATTTCAGAACTTCAAGACTGTTTGAATGAATTTGATGTGTTTGATAAACTGAATTCTTTTGACGATTTCTTGTTGTTCCTTGACAAGCATCCGTACTATGGTTCAAAAAATAATCAAGATGAATATTTTGCTTTAACCTATTATCTATTGGAATACTATCGCAAATCAGTACACTTCTTGGATAAAATAATCTCATTAAATAAAAGGGATGACAGCAATCTTTTCTTGCATCAAATAGAGAATGCTCTATTACTGAAAGGCTACATCGAAACAGGAGAGTATGATAAAGGTGTTAGCCAAATCTTACAATGGCAAGAGCAAACGATTAAAGGAATAGGATTAAAGATAAATGACCAAAGATTATGAAATATATATGCTTCATTTTTTGTGTTCTTTTTGTTGGAGCATGTTCCAACAAAAGCTACAAAGACACTTTGTTCTGTGAACTGGACGAAGAAGTACAAGACACATTGCTATCTATAAGCCAAAAAGTTTTCGAACATGACTACGAGGCACCAGACATGATAGACTTTTCGGGCTACTGCAAATTGAGCGTAAAGTTTTTGAGTTCTTGGGTGATTAGTAAGCAAATTGTAGATACTGTTAACAAGAAAAGTGTGTCATTGCCAACAAATGCCCCAATGCCATATATCGTGCATAACAACACTATTTATTATCCCTATGAATACAACTTGTTGGTATTTGGATTTAAGAATAAGACGAAATTCAGAACTATAAAAATGAAGTAATGAATACTGGACAAAAGATAAAGGAGGGTGATTGGTTTTGTGCCATCGAGGGCTTAGCCATAGCTGATAAAATTTATGATTTCAATTTCGAGGACTTGAATAAGTATTGAAAATGAGCAATGATGCATTAACAACCCCACGAATTATGTACTATCAAATAACATTTACGTTAGATAAAAGAATCAGAGGCAGATACGAAATGCCACATACTGTTAAGATAAAATCAAAGGACTTTCTGGACTATATGTCTGAGAAAAATAGGAATATTTTGATGTATTTTAAGAATGAACATGACATATATATAAATATGCCCGATGAAATAGAGGGACAAATTATCAAAAGGAAAGACTATGTTGATTTCATGGATTTTTCGCCTGCATGCCTAAGTTTGAAGGCTGTTGTCAGCGCAAAAGTTAAAAATGTACTTGAACAAATACACGTTCGTAAATCAGAATACATTCTGAAGCGAATAAAAATTGACGGCATCGCATCTGACTTTTATCTTTTGTTTGTGCCGATTATTAAAGATACAGAATTTGTTTATCCTAAGTGCGAGTTTATTGATATATACAATGAAAAATGTAAAGTATTTCAAAACAGAAAGGAGTTTTACAACGACAATGATATTTACTTCCCAAAGCGAATCACACTAACACCGAAATATAGAAACCAAGATTTGCTATATCCACAAGGTTCTGATGTCTTTTTCTCAAAAAGAGTTCTTGACGCTTTTGCAGATGAAAAAATTGTTTGTTATGACATTATTAAGGGCGGATGTTTCTATTGTACGGTAGAAACAACTGACGAGATATAAAAATTAAGCCCTCATGAGCACATCTGTTGTCATTTGCCACAACTCTGTGCAATTATCCGGTTTTGTCATTTCAAGAGTATGGCAAAAGAACAAATATTCATTGCAAACATATATCTTGCTGTGTTAGAAAACCATTTATTTAAGTTCCACATTTACAGATTCTATTTTCATTTTGTCTAAATTACGATAGAATATCGTAGATTTTCAAGGGATTATAACCGATTATCACTACAAAATGTTATTTTTGTAGCAGGAAATGAGTATAAAACAGCATTTCATTGTACTGTACAACGCAAAGTAAAATATAATGAACGTAATATGAAACTAAGAGATAAAGATACAAAGAAATATTTGCTCACAGTATTTGTGGCTACATTTGTTGCCTATATTATTCCTGCAGTGGTCTTGTACTTGGGACATTTTATGGGCATTATGCTTACGATTTGTATTTCCTTGTTTAACTTGAGTATGGCTTTGCTTGCTTGGCTTTGGGCAAAATCTGTTAGAAAGGAATTTTTGCTGAAAAGACAAATAATATTGAATAGTCTTGTGACGTTGCTTTTGATAGGCATTATTTCCTTAGTTGTAACCAATGGGGCAGCCTTATCTTTGAGCCTCATAGTGTTTGTTTGGTTGGGGATAGTCAATCTCCTGCCAATTTGTATCCAGTATGCCATTTATTCTTTTATTTCAAAAAGAACCAATTCAAAGAAAGAGAGGCCTATATGAAGTATATAGAATTGTTTTGGAATAGGCTATATTATTGCATTTTTAACTGCGATAAGAAAACGCAAACTCTCTGAAATGAACCTCGAAAAGCTCAATGTTATCACTTTGACAGAAAGTGGAGGACTCATGGGTGAAATTGTTGTTATCAAAAAAGGACATAAGCATAAAAAAAATAAACTATGGCAAGAGGACGTTATATTTGCAACACTCTCAAAGCTATCCGCAAGCAGATAGCGGATGCAAATGGGATTGACTATTCACCCGAAGAATGTCATTTCAATGGTGAATGCAAGGGAACTTGTCCGAAATGTGAGCAAGATGTGAGAGATTTGGAGCATGAGTTGCGACGTAGACAGACCGCAGGAAAGGCTATCAAGGTTGCAGGTATTGCAGCAGGACTTGTCGTCATGGCGGCTTGTTCTGATGGGAAACCACAAGGAAACGACAAAGATACACTTACAAGATTGTCGACAACCTTGCATGAAGACTCAATAGACCCAACAATGTACAACGGTGAAATCGACCGCACAAAGCCTATCAAAAACGTGACCGTCAAGAAATTCATGCCGCTGAAAGAGGACAGCAAGCCATCTAAGAAGAACAAGCGAGCCAAGACCGCCGTTGTCCAATCCGCCATCGCCACAGACTCAACCAATAACAGCAAAATATTTGATAATGTTGATGAGGAAGCGTCATTTCCTGGTGGCATAGCGGCGTGTATGAAATATATTGCAGACAATTTTCGCTATCCAAACATACAGGGCGATTGCAGCATACAAGGAAAAATTGTCGTTAGTTTCATTGTCAATGAAGATGGAAATCTAAATGACATCAAAGTGAAGAAAAGCGTCTATTCTGACCTTGACAAAGAAGCCGTCCGGGTGGTGAAAAGTATGCCAAAGTGGATTCCTGCCAAGCAAAACGGCAAGGCGGTGAAATCAAAATACACGCTTCCTGTCTACATCCACGTGCAGTAACTATAAAAAAGGAAAAATCATGGCAACAAGAGGACGCAACATTTGCAACACGCTCAAGGCCATCCGCAAGCAGATCGCGGATGCCAACGGAATCAGTTATTCACCCGAAGAATGCCACTTTAAGGGCGAATGCAAGGGCACTTGCCCGAAATGCGAGCAAGACGTGAGGGACTTAGAACACGAACTGCACCTCCGACAGATGGCAGGGAAAGCCATCAAGGTCGCAGGAGTGGCTTTGGGCATCACCGCCCTCACCGCATCCGCCACATCGTGCGCCACGCAGAAGGGATATTACAAATCGACACCGCCTAAGTCTGAAAAGGTTATCCCTATCCAGTTCCAAAAATACACCACCAACGACATCGCCCTACTCCAAGCGAAAGATTCTCTCAGCAAGAAAGGAATGCTCTTCGTTCAAGGGCATCTCATTAGCGACGAGGACAATGAGCCGCTTATTGGAGCCTCCGTCATCGCTAAACTTTCGGGAAAGTATGCAATAACTGATGTCAATGGAAACTTCACTCTCGAAGTGGAGCAAGACGACACGATAACCGTGCAATACATCGGCTTCATAGACCGAAGCATCAAACTATCTGAAATGAGCCGAGACAAGCTCAATATCATCACTCTAATATTCAACGAAAGTGCCTTAGGGGAAGTCGTGGCTGGAATCGTTCCCGAAGTCAGAATTAGAGGAACGGCTCCCGTCATCAAAAGAGAAGATACTTTCGAAGAGGCTTCATTCCCAGGCGGTTCGACTGCATTGACGCAATACATCAAGACCAACCTTCAATATCCAAAAGAATGTCGGGAAGGCGCGCCAATAGGCAGAGTCATCCTTGGTTTCACCGTCAACAAGGACGGAAGTTTGAGCAACATCAAGGTGGAGAAAAGTCTTGTCCCTATCCTCGACGAGGAAGCCATCCGAGTACTGAAAAGCATGCCGAAATGGACTCCTGCCAAGAAAAACGGAAAGGTGGTGAAATCACATGCCACCGTTCCTTTCACATTTAAAGTAGAATAACATGAAGACCGCCCCACTCATTTGCATCGACCGCCACCGCCTCACGATAGACGGTGAGGGGGTTACCACGCTTGTGGCATTCCACGGTTGTCCGCTTCGTTGCAAATACTGTCTCAATCCCCAATGCCTTGATGCTGACGGCGTATGGCAGGAGGTGGATACAGAACTGCTGATGGCGAACGTGGAGATGGACAACCTCTACTTCTTAGCTACAGGAGGCGGCATCTGTTTTGGCGGAGGAGAACCGCTTCTGTGGAGTTCATTCATAAAGGAGTTTTGTGAACTATGCCCAGAGGGATGGCACTTTACGATGGAGACGAGTCTAAACGTACCTCGCCATCACTTGGAGAAAGTCACCCCATACATTGACTCCTTTATCATCGACATCAAGGACATGAATCCTGCCATCTATCAAGCCTACACTGGTAAGCCCAACCGGCAAGTTATCGACAACCTTGTCTGGCTCAACACTCATGCCAAACATAAAGACAAGATCATCCTTCGTCTCCCCATAATCCCCAAGTTCAACACCGAAGATGACAGGAAACACAGTCGCCAAGTCTTAATAGAATTAGGATATGAGAATTTTGATGAATTTGAATATGTTATTAGAAACAAATAAACAGTTTTAATTATATGTCCCAATGAAATGGATTTGAATGTAAATTCCATCTCATTGGGGTATTGGATAAAAATTATTGGTAATTTTTAATAGTACGTTTTATGCTATTAGACTCTCTGCGAAGTTCATTAGCTACACTGTCTTTGTATGCAGCCATCCGTACCATTTCATTGTATTTGAGAACAGAATCTTCGTAAGCTGCAACACGATTTTTGACATAGTCTATGACATTTTCGTCTCTGTTTACAGAGAAGTGCTTCTCTATATATAAGATGTTTGGGTCATCAGCAGACAGAACCATCTTCAAAGCTCTATACTTCAAGTCTGCCTCCTCCCAATCTTGGTGCTCTCGCCATTGGGTGAGGTTGCCCCAAATGGAGAGAACGAGAGATAGAGCCAAGCCGCCAATGAAAAGAAGAACATACTTTGATGTAGGCTCGAAGCGATGGGTGACAAGTTTCTTCTGAGGTGAATTGTTCATCACTTCAAGTTTGTCTTGCAATGCCTTCGAGGAAACATCATTCTCTTGTCTCATCTGCTTGACAGCATCAACCAAGAGCTTGCTTCGCTGCTCATTTTTGCCGAGTTCAGCCTTGATAAGGTCAACAAAAACAACAATGGCATCTCTTAATTTGGATATTTTACCTCTAACTTCCTCTTCCTTGCCAAACATAGCAATGATTGATTTCTCCAACTTGGTTGTGTCATTACTTGCAGGAACGGTTTCCGCTCCTGCGTACTTTGGTAAAGCAGAAAGTTCATCGACTTTCTGCTCCAATCTCTCAACAGTGCCGTAGATGGCTTCCAATAGTTCTTCTTTCATGTTTCTTTTGTTGTTTGAATGGTTTGTAACTTGCATCAAAGGCTAAAGCCTCTTCTGCGTTTCTTCTTTTTCTTCTTGGATGATTCATCCTCTGGGAATTGCTCAAAGGTCTGTGCATTGGCAGGAGCAAAAAGTCCTATGGAAGAAATACCGTCCCAAGGGTCTTGACTGCTCTCCGATATGGATGGCTCCTGGTTGTTCTTGTGATTGCCTTGCTCGTATTGCTGAGCAGATTTGGCTCTTGCTGATAAAAGGTTCTCCGTTCCCTCAAATCTCGCATTCAGCTTGCCAAAGCTATAGCCTCGGCTAATCTGCGTACCTTTGAAGCTATATCCATCCTTGCTGAAACGGATGCCTTGTACCTTGGTTCGCTCCTTGTCTTTATAGACAAACTCTAAGTGAACACCTCGTTTTGCAAGTTCATTCTTGAACTTTTGCCAATTTTCTACGACTTTCAAGGCATCCTTGACTGCATTGTGAATCTCATATTTGGCACGCTCAGCATTGCGTAATTTGCGAGTGTTAGTCTTGCTCTTGTCTGTTCCGTAAGTCAATCCATACTTGGATTTTAGAGCCTTGGTCACTTGCTCATTACGCCTGTAATCGTGGGCGTCTGATATGAGTTTGCCCTCGTTATTGATGCGATTGTACACGATATGGCAATGTGGATTGTCTGTGTTGTGATGCCTTACGATGATGAATTGGGTATCAGTGATGTCCATCATCTGCATATATTCAAGGGCAATCTTAGCCATGAATTCATCCGTCAAACGTGGCTTGTCCTCGGGCTTGAAGCTCAAAGCTATGTGCCCCACAGGCTTCTTAATCCTTGGATTTAGTTGCCTCTGTAGCTCGAAACTTTGCGTTATCTCGGCATTCGTGCCGAGTAACACACCATCCGAGGCGATGATTTTCGCCTCGTCCTTGCCTGTAACATAGCGGATGCAACCACCAAATGAGCTGCCCTTCTTTAGCTTGCCTATCATGTGGTATCCTCCTTTCTGCCCATACTGCCTGGCTTCGGTTTATAACTTGCTTGGCGATACTCGCCAAGGATTGCTTTCAATCTTCTCAACAAGTCCACCACAAATACATGGGTTTCGTGGAAGCCTCTCTGATGCGACAGCTTGGTAAGTTGGTTGAGGTTGTTTGCCATGCCAATGAGGTTCTTAGCGATGGCTACCGTCTCTGCGTTGTGTCCGCTGACCACCTCACCGTTCAAGGCGGACTCACGGATGTATTCCGCCAACTTGCGGTTGGCTTTTCTCGCCCTCAGTCTCAAAGCCTCGTAGCTTGGCTTCGAGAACTTCACCGTGACAGACTTCGACAGCTTGCGAACCCTGCCTGTGGGCGGTCTTCCACCCTTTCTCCTGTTCTGTTCCTGCATGCTTGTCATTCGATATACTGTTTACAGTTGGTACACTCACTTTCTGCGACCGTCGGGAGCAAAATTCCTCCGCCCTCGTGGTGGAGCGAGGCGTTTTGGGATTCCCAAAACATAACCTCGCTCCCTCTCAGAACACGTTGGTTGGAACTACAGCCTTTCAGCTATCCACGTCCAAGGTCGCAGACCTTAATTCTCACAATTTGCGCCAAGCCTCGAAGTCCTCTTCATAAAGGCTTAGGTGGTGGCGCACGATGTTCTCGATGATGCCCGATACGCTCATGCGTCTCCCTCCGAGGATGCGGACGACACGATCAAGACGGTCTCGTACATCGGAACTGACGAAGACTGGCTTGCGGTCGTCAATCCTTGGAACTTAGAGGAAGGTCTGCTGATACTCCTCCAATGTCGCCTTGCGCTGCTTGCCACTGATGCGCTTCTGCGGATTCGGTGGCGATTGAGCCTCATTCGTTGATGTTTCCTCTCTATAGGGAGTTGTTGCAGCAACTTTCTCTACAATTGCTCTCAACTCTGGGTTCTCTACATCATCATAGAGAGTATTACAACTACTTGGATTGGCTTTGTTGCCATACGTAGATGGTTTAACAAAATCCAAATACTCTTTTTCCATCAGCTCCTTTTGCTCAGGAGCCAAGACTACATCTTTTGTTCTTGCCATAGCTTATGCTGTTTTATTTGTTAGTATAGTGGTCACGGTTTGCACCATTGACCGATTGTCGGGTGCAAAGTAAGTGTACTGAGTGCAGCCATACAACTGATTGGGTGTAACGTGGCAATTTAGTTGTGGCTTGCTTATTTGCATACCGAGATAGTTGTGAGAACTTCAACGTATTTCTCAACTCATCATTGTTCATGTATTCGTTGCAGTCGTGCAAGTTTTTCTTGTTGTTTTTGGCGTTGAAGTCGGCAAACCCCGGCAACATACTGCCACAGAAATTGAAAACGCTTGTTTTTAGATTGCCGTGCCTTATCTTTGCACTCACAAACGTGGAGCACAGCATATGCGTGGAGCTTTGCGACATATAACATAGTATTAACTTAGAAAAAAGAAAAGTATGGGATTCATCGTATTCGAGGAAGAGGCATTCAACTATCTTGATGCCCAGTTGGAGAACTTCGTGAAGCGCATGGACAGAATCCGTGAGCGCAGTGAGGACAAGACCATGAACAAGTGGCTCGACACGCAGGACGTGTGTCAGACGCTCAACATCTGCCCACGGACAGTGCAGACGCTTCGGGACAACGGAACTTTGGCTTATACGCAAATCAGCCACAAGACCTACTACAAGCCGGAGGACGTGATGGCTATCGTAGCAGTAGTGGAGGACAAGAAAAAGGACATGCGCTTTCGCAAGCGCACAGGTTAGGCTGTCAATATACAACAGCCACTTAATCCAATGCAGCAAGTAAACCGAGTAACGTAAGTATCAACAATAAAACGAGACAACTATGAGCAATGAAGTAATGACAAGAAACAGCGAGTGGATGAACCACATCGTGAACCACCTCAACCGAATGGTTGACAATTTTGAACGTGCCGTGATGAACTACCGCCCCATGCTTGGCGGTGAGCGCTTCATGACGGACAAGGAGCTTTGTGCCAGGCTGCAACTGAGCCGAAGAACCCTGCAGGACTACCGAAACAACGGTGTCATCCCGTATATCCAGCTTGGCGGAAAGATACTCTACCGCGAGTCCGACATTCAGAAGATTCTGATGGCTAACTATCGTGAGGCGTACAGAATGAAGGGCTTGTAGGAGAAATACATGTCCTTGATGAGTGGGGTGAAATGAACAAGGCGACAACGTATAACTTACCGAGCGTGGTTGTTATAGGTTGTCGCCTCGTTTTATTGGCTATACCGAGTTGTTCGTGTTTGCCGGGTATCATTTGTGTTACCTGTATAAATCTAATACCATGCTAAAACACACTGCGGTGGTTCGCCCAAGTGGCTGGAGGCGCAAAGCCTCCAAGGAACGTTGCTTTATGGCAGGTCTATGCCATTGCGTTCTCTGTAAAGATACAGACCAGTTTAGTGCGGCTTGTCTGTCTGCCGATGACGGACTGCATGATGAACTCCCGAAAGGCTCTGCTCTCAATGCTGTCAATACGGAAGGCTACCGCAATGACGAGTTCAAGGCTATACACATCATAGCTGATGCGGTCGTTCTTCCTGACATGACGGCGTACACCCTGCTCTTTCAGAATGCCGTCCTTGAATACAGCCTTGACAGCCTTGCGCACATAGTAGCCGAATACATTATACATGTCGGCAATCTCCTGCATGGTCATCCATACAGTATCGGTCGGCATGGATACCGTTCCGCTCTCGCTGATAGTTATAACTCCTCTGTTCATTTCCCGTCCTCCTTATTTTTATTCTGGTCAGTTTCTTTTGTTTCTCTGCGCTGCATCAGCTTGTCCATGTCCTTGGATATCTTGTCATCGGTGATGACGGCATAGACCTGGGTGCTTCGCAGGTTGGAATGCCCCATCATCTTGGCGATGCTTTCCATTGATATGCCCGAAGTAACCATGTTTACTCCGAATGTATGTCTTGCAACGTGTGCGGTAAGGTTCTCATTTATACCCAAAGCCACACCGAGTGAATGAAATTCAAACCACATGGAATCACGTGAAGAAAGAGGGAAAACAGGTTTGCTATCATCCGCTGTATTGTATAGCGACATTATTTGTTCAGCTATCGGGTGCAAGGGAATGAACGCTTCGTTGTTGGTCTTTGCTCTTTTCTCACGGATGTATTTTCTACCGTCTGCCGTCATCCCGATATGGTGTGGATACAGGTTACGTAAATCGACATAAGCCAAACCTGTAAGGCTGGAGAAAACAAACATTCTTCGTGCCAACTCCAAAGCCTTATCCTCCATAGGAGTCTCCATAATGAGCAGCAAGTCATTTCTGGATATATGTCTACGCTTTGGTGAGCCTTTCTTTTCATATCCGACATCTTCCAATGGATTGAATTTCAGCAGACCTCTGTCAACAGCGATATAAACCAAGCGTTGCAGCCAACAAAGATTATGGTTCGTATTGGATGCACTATACCCTTTGCCAATCAAGAACAACTTATAAGATTTGCCAAATTCCTCAGTCAAATCTTCAAATGCAATGTCATTCATTCCTCGTAACCCGATGAACTCTCGCAAGTTTAGCTGCGATGTCTTAGATTGGCGATAAGAAGATGTTGAGTTAATACGGATAGAGCGCAGCCTAAGGCGTTCACGCTCCTCCTCGCCAGTGGCAAGCAATGTCATCGGGATAGTATTTGCATCAACAATAACATTCTTCAGAATCTCGGCGGTAACGATGCCCTTTTCCTTTGTTGCCTGCTCGTAGGCTTCGTCAATTCTTAGTCTGAACGCTTGCAGTTGTCCGTTCACTCTTGCATTCTTGGCTTCACCTTTTTTCGTGTCCCATTCTTCGGGAGCACAGTAAAGACCTGTTGCTATGGCTGACACTTTGCCGTCAATCGTGATACGGCAAAATATAGATGTGGTTCCGTCTGCCTTTACTCTGCCACGGTTGATATAATAAAACTGCTTGTATGTACTTCTCATTGTTATGTTCCTTTCTTATTTTGTGATAATATTACAGGACAAACTTGAAGTCCTTGTTAGCTTCGATGAACTTGTCCATATCCTCAAATAGCTTTTTCGGGGTGACACGTGCATAGATTTGCGTGGTCTGAATGTTGTTGTGACCAAGCATTCTGCTGATAGTCTCTATCGGAACACCTTCTTCGAGCGTAACGAGCGATGCGAAACTGTGCCGTCCAACATGATAGACCAAATCCATACTTATGCCAGATAGTACTCGGAGACTTTTCATGTTACCTCTCAGCACTCGAAATTCCTGTGGCGGTAAAAGAGTAGGTCTTGTCGGGTCTTTGTATTTCTCCAACATGGCAAGCGCCTCTGGCAGTAACTTCACACGTGCAAGCATCTTGTTCTTCTTTCTGTGGTATTTCAGCCAAAGGCTGCCCTCCTCATCACGAAAGAGGTTTTCTTCCGTGATAGAAACAGTATCGGCATAAGCCGTGCCTGTATAGCAGGCGAAAAGAAAAAGGTCACGGGTCAAAGCCAACGATTTTCTTCGCTCTGGTATTTCGAGGTCACGAATTTTCAGGAAGTCCTCACGTGTCAATGCCTTTGGTGGATTCTCTTTCTTTTGAGGTAGCTTGAAGTGCATGAAATGATAACGCTCGGAGTGTCCTGCCTTGAAAGCTATTCGGCAGGTCTTCTTCAAGATGGCGAGATAGTGGCGGACTGTATCAAGTGCAAGACCTCTCTCGTCCAAGCAAAAGTCCATGTACTCACGGATAAACTGCTCGTCAAGCTCACCGAATGCCACATCGTCAGTTCCATAACGCTTCTTGACGAACAATACCAATGTCAGGCGAGTGTACTGGTAGTTTGGCAGCGTGCCTTTCTTGTAGTCGATGCCGATTCTTGACTCAATGTCCGCAATGATGGCGTCAAGCTGCTTCAACAAGGTCATCTGAGTGTCTGCACTGCATTGAAACAGATCCTTTATCGCCTTTGCGTCAAAATCCGTCTTGCGCTCCACAAGTGACTCGTAGGCTGAGTTTATTGCCAGCAACAGCTTGTCAATCTTGGCGTTCACTTCCACAGCCTCCTTGCTCTTGCCGTCAAGTCTGCTCTCACGTGGATTCCATAACTTTGGCGTACATGACAACTTGCAACCGAACTGCGCCATTGTTCGGTTGAGGGTGATGCGTCCCATGATGGGAGCCTTACCGTTCTTGTCCAATCCGCTCTTTTTGAGGTAGAGCAGCACCTTGAATTTTTCAACTTTCATCTGCTTACTTTTTTAGTTTGCAAAAATAATCAATCAGTAAGCATTCTCTGTCATTGAAAGTTGTGCAGAACAGTGCAACAAACACTGGTGACAAACTATTTGTTTTTCACCTCGTTAGCAGTACAGGTTTCGGTAACTGACCGCTAACGGTTTGGTAACTGAAATAACTCAATATCCTGCTCGGCTTTGCTTTGCAGCCAATTGGCAGAATTATGAAATATTGCTCATTCTCAACCACTTGCAGTTCATTTCTCCCATCTTCACTTTCCGTTGCTTTTGCTTAAATTGTGCATGTCTCCCGGCATTCGTTCGCAGTTTTGGCTTTAAACTACGGTATGCCGATAGAGAGTGTAAGCAAGATACTGGGACATACGGACATCGCCACAACACAAATTTACGCAAAGGTGACAAGTACTAAATTGGAGCATGACATATCAGCTTTTGAAAGTCGAATCAAGGGGCATATGCCGACAATGGGGGGAATGGCATGAAAAGGACTGTAATCACCGTGGACGGAAATGGAATGTTATCCATTCCGTCCAACTTGCAAGACTTGTGGATGAGTGAGGGTGAATTGGTTGATATGCTTCATGTCACCGCCATGAAACTCCATGCTGTGATAAGGTCAATATACAAGGATGGTTTATTGACGGTGTCGGAAGTCCAACAGAAACAGGAAACTTCCAATGGCATTTGGCAAACGTTGTATGGCTTTCCGATGATTGTTGCCCTTTGCTTCCGTATAAACTCATACGGGGCAGCTCGGTTTCGTGCCACCATCTTCAAGAGATTGTACGGGGCAAAAGAGAAAAGTAGTGTCATTATCCTACAACTCAATAGAAGAACAACCGCCTTTAGTTGAATGTCCTCTTGCTTGTTTGTTGGCTTGGCGCTGTCGTACTGTCGTGAATAAGTACTGAAGCATAAGCATGACATTCTTACTTGTAGGGGGATGAGTTCTGTTCATAAAAATGACGGACAAAACACCCCTTATTTTTGTTGAATTGTTGAATATGATGAAAGAAGTATTGAACATCAGGCATTTACGGCTCAACATATTCTCAACAAATCTCTCAACAAAAGAAAGATAATGTTGAAAAGAGAAAACCATGAACACCATTCCTTTCTTTCTTTTTTGCCCAGTAATTTGTTGTGTAGAGCTATTTGTTGAGAGTTTGTTGAGGGTATAAGTGGTTGGTTCTCATAAAGATAACACCTATCTTCAACAATTCAACGTTTTACATGCCCTCACTTGGTACGCTGTAAAATGTGCTTGTGGATTAATTGGCAACCGCTCTATTCTCCGAAATGGTTGCAGCAACGTTTCTTGGAGGCTTTGCGCCTCCAGCCACTTGGGCGAACCTCCGCAGTGTTTTAGCATGGCATTAGATTTATGCAGACTATACCGAGGACACACAGCACACTCGGCATAGTTCACAAAGGAAATCAACAACACACAACTGAAACACTTGGCAAGTTTCACACTGAAAATATCACCTTTTCCTTTGCAAACTCCATGTACAAAGTAGCTTGTGTCTGTGACCTTGTTCTTTCAATGTGGCAGCTTTGATGTTTGGCGTAAATTGAGAGAATTAAGGTCTGCAACCTTGGGCATGGAAAGCCGAAAGGCAAATATCTCGTCTTTTGTTCTTAGAGGAGGGAGCGAGGTTATGTTTTGGGAACCCCAAAACGCCTCGCTCCACCATGAGGGCGGAGAAATTTTGCTCCCAACGGTTGCAGAAAGTGAGTGTACCAACTGTAGGCAGTGCATAGAAATATGTAAATAGATTTGTCAGGTGTAGTTTATTCTTCCTTTATTTGCACAAAAGTATGTTTTGAGTGTTATAAAAAATAAAAAAATGCACTATTACGTTGATACTTTTGTATTTTTGCACTCAGTTATCTTGGACAGCAGAATTTGAAACACTGAAAATCCGTAATCTGTCTATATGTAAAATCTTTAAATTTGGATTATTATGACTAAGAAGTTTTGGTTAATAGCACTCATCGTAGCTTGCACTGTTGTATTTGGCAGTTGCGATAAGTCTGAGGAATTGAGTGTTGAGCAATGTAAGTTGGATATGAATCTATTCAACCAAACCTATACTGTTAATGATGAGGGGTGCTGTGTGCTAAAAGGGAGAAAGCCAATAGCAGCAGAAGAAATACAGAGTAAGGTCAAGGGCTATGGTTGGGAGAGTATTGCCACTTATGAGGTACAGGAAAACGGAAAGTTGAGCAAGGAGGAATTTTGGAAAGACAGATTTGGTGGCAGCCCTACACACTTTTGGTTTGAGACATCACAGCAAGCTTTTAGTTATTTTTATAGTGATGCCTTGCCAGCCTTTTGTTTCAGTCGTGTATCATGGACTTATGACATGGACAAAGGCTTCATACTGTTTGGCAGCAACAAGCAGACAACAGACAGCAGATACATGCAGATTCTTAAGCTTGACGAGTCGAATGGCAAGACCTTAATGTACACCATACAAAAATTGGGAGCGACGAGTGATGGCAGCAATGGTTACAAGTCTATATATGGCATGATTGTATATAAACGCATGACCGAAACCGATTTGGAAATGATGAAGAAAAGTTACACGTATGATACGGATATTGACCGTTCTGTTCCCGACAACTGCAAGTTTAAGATTAAGGCATACTATGCAGAAGACGACAAAGACAACACAGACCCTGTGTTTCAGACCTTCTGCCTTGTAACATTTGAGCTTACCGATGAATATGGTTTCAACTCTTCAGATAATGCCTATTACAACTACTACGATTCAATTACTTGGACGAGTGATTGTCGTGATATGCCAGATAGCTTTGGAATCATGGAACGTAAGACAAACTGTTTGAATACTTCCTATTGGTGGAGCACATACTTCTTCACGCCTCATGACAATACTATTGTCTATGCCAATGGCTATAAAGATGGCCGTATTGTCTATCAAGCCCGAAAGAGGCTCTATTTGGTGAATGATGGATTCTTTGGTTACGATTGGGATAACGTAAGGTATAATTCCAAGAACCCCGAACTAACAGAATATTGCTTGCTGGACAAGAGCCGTGAGTTTATCCTAACTCCACCTACTGCCTACAAAGAAGACATTACAAAACCGTATGCAGAGTTACGTATTGTACTGAAAGGAGCAAAAGACAAAAACGACAAGGAATATATGTTAGGCGTGCTTGAACGTGAAAGAGAAGGTCTGTTGAAGATTATGGACCAGTACTATGAAGCACATAGTACTATAAAAGAAACAGAAAAGGCTTCGCTGTGTAAAACGTTTAAGGCACTACCCGAAGATGCTGATATTAAAGCATATTGGCGTACAAAACATTCTCGCATGGTACTGATACTTAAAACTGACGGGGAAGACCCTATAAACAGTGAATACTATGTGCATGCGGAACCAATTAAATGATAAATAAGTTTAATGTGGATAACGCAATTGAATGTAGCTTATATAACAACAATAGTCATAAGGCGAAGTTAATCTTTGTTTTATGACTATTGTTTTTTGCACCAACATAGTGTGGTTTCATTTTTATTTTGTATTTTTGCAACTGTAAAGAGTTGTTAGGCAAAGCAAACATATGCATATTGCAGAAGTTGTGACTATTGCCAAGTCATTACCTCTATTGAGGTTGAACACTTATAAATCGCTCATTTTAAGCTATTCAGCAGATTATAGAAGAATTTTTCGGAAAAATACTACCCAACGGTGTGGAGATTTTTTCGAAAACCGAAGGCTCGACCTTTTATTTCCAAAGCCCGCTGCCATACCTTTGCACCTGCACGATAACGGTTGATGCCAAAAGGAAAGACCATGTGGAGGAAAGAAAATCAGAGCGGCAAATGAAAATAGAAACTTCACGGAAGTTTTTGGACTGTACGATTATCGCATACCCATTTCTGAGAAATGGATACAACTTCGTCTTACAAACGTCTTGAAAAATGGAAATCGCATACAAAAATGGCACATCCATCAGAGAAATTCCGGTGAAAGAAGAGTATGGCTTGTCCATGCTTCTTGCATCGGGTTTTCTCCAAGGCTGTGCAGCCAAGCATGAAAGTGGTCGTTGAGGTTTACATCAATGACTTCTTTCTTGCGGTGGAGTATGCAAACAAAATGGTACGGCAAATCAAGGAATGGTGTTTCTTTTGATCGGTTAGCCTGCAACCGACAAAAAGAAGCACTTTTCCTCATGCCGTACTACTAAGACATGAAAGGGTGGCGTGCCACTGTTTCATGTCGTTTGGATTGTGCGATAAAAATGGGACTGCGAGTTGTGGCTATAAAAGTCAGCCGTTGTCAGCACGGCAAACAAAGAAAAGTCCTTGGCAGTATAGTCTTGAAGTATTTCAAGGCATACCGCCAAGGATTTTTCTTGCCGTGCCATAGTCGGAGGAAGTTAGTCTGAGGTACGAGGACTGTCTTTCTGCGACGACGGCTGACTTTTATACAAAACACACGAAAGAATGAGAATATACAAACGAAATAGACCATTCAAAAAACAGAAACCATTGCCACATAAGTTTGAATGGATTGAAATGGAAATAGCAAAGAATAGAGAAGAATATGGTTTAATGAAAACAGATTTATCCAAGCAAAAAATCGAGGATAAAAAATCTTAAAACATTCTTTATCCCCGATTAAATATCGTACCTTTGCAACCGAAAGAGTTCTTTGGATGGTTATGCAAATCACAGCAGGATGCTACATTCTGTTTATTTCTAATTCGTAACCTCTTCTTTTTATGAGATAAAAACTTATCTCATTCTCAATCACTTATAAAAAATACGTACTTTCTCCGCTTAAAAAGCCCTTTTTCCTGCATCGCGATGCATTCCCCGTTCCGTCGCGACGCAACATTTCTTCCCTCGCGATGCATGATTCATCCCCTTCGTGAGCCATCATTTATGCCCTCTTTCTGCCATCATTTATGCCTCGTATCAGTCATCATTTATGCCTCTTGCCAGCCATCATATAAGCCCGTAAAACGGGCTGTAGCAGGGCATTTGAGCTTTTTCCTGCCAAGGCTCAGCCAGCCATCTTTAGCAGGCATCGGGAGAGAGCGCATTTCAGATGAAAGAGGAGCGTTCTGAGAGGGAAAGGTTAACAGGTTAACAGTTAACACCCCAAAAATGCATACTTCCATCCACATACTTATATAAAAATAAGTATATATATTATTATATAATAAGGTACGCGAGGGGGACCATGCAAAAAACAGCTGTTAACTGTTAACCCTGTTAACCCCCTCGGCTTCTCTGTCCCCCTTTTAGGAAATTTAAACAAGAATGCTTGGTGGTTTCACCGAAAAACCTTACTTTTGTAACCTGACTGCAAACAAACGTAAAAACAATATTAACAACATAAAATGAAGAATCTCACATTCCATATCGTAGGACTCACCCATAATGACGTGAAAGGCCATGAGGTAGAGTATGCTAAAGAAGCAGAGGGAAGAACCATCTGCCTCGTGCCCGATGACGCCAACACCTTCGACATGCTGGCGGTGAAAGCTTATGACAAACAGCAGCTCATAGGCTATGTTTCAGCCCTGGAAGGCGAGGATGTACGCGCCCTTATCATCGCCCGCAAGGAGCGGAACCTGCGGGCGATAGAGGATTTCATCGTATGGAGCGTGAAGTATGATTTGTGGTGCAAGATGCGTTTCTTCGGCAATCAGATGCAGGAGGCGATAGATGCAGACAGCCGCTCTGTGTGTCATACTCCCGGTGTGAGCAATCTTCTTCTCTACGTTCATGACACCTTTGACAAGACAGAGATTCAGAACATCTGTCAGGTTCATGGCACCAAGACGAAGCTTGCCATCCTGCTGTGCAACTGGAAGAAGCGTGGCTTCATCATGAAGAACGAGGACGGCACCTACACCAAGACCGCCCGTTTCATTGCCAAGTATGGGCACTACGGAACGCCAGGAGTGGCTGCGTAGCGGTGACTTGGGGAGTATAGATTAGGCACGGATTACACGGATTATGCGGATTTTAAGTCTCTTATGTCAATCAGAAGCGTATTTATAATCTTGTAGAACATCCGTGTAATCCGTGTAATTCGTGCCTGATTTTGTAATGAGAATGTAAATGTCCTTGACCTTAATCAAGAAAAAAGGGCTTTTTGAAACTTTTCTCCTAAAATGTTTGTGTGCGCACACAAAAAGTTGTACCTTTGCACCAGAAAAAGAAAAAAGGATAAAAGATTATGGTAATGTTCGGGATAATGACAGTAGCAGTAGTAGCATTCGCAGTAGTTGCTTGCGCAGGTATGAACCTCGGAATGAACTGCGGCAAATAAGCTACGAAGCTAAGAGAGCATAGAAATCCTCCTCCGGGAGGTAAGAAATAAAGAGAGTTAAGATTTTGTTAGGTAAAACTACAAGATTGTATATTTAAGATAACAAATTTAAGAAAGGAAAAGATTATGTTAGTATTAGGAATGATTATCGCAGTAGTTGTTGCATGTGTAGCTGAAGTTGGTGCTATTAACAACAAGTTGGCTTAATCGGAGATTAGCCATGCGAAGGGCTCCAAAAGAGCCGAGATTAAAAAATGGCTGGCAGCAATGCACAGCTGAGTAAAAACAGTAGGGAGCCAAAGGGGCTTCCGAAACCAGAGAGGAGAGTAAAAACTCCTTTTCATTTGAAATTCATACTTGTCCCCTGAGAGTTTTCGTGATAAATTCTGATTGGGGATTTCATATATAGATTGTTAAAAATTCGTTTTAGGTTTTATAGATTTTCATTTTAGGTTTTTAGGTTTAAGTTTTTAGGTTAATTGTTAGTTGTTTTAAGGAAAAAGCAGTTTTAATTCATTAAATTACGAAGGCAACAACGAGGGAAGTCGCATGACGACCCAAGTTGTTGCCTTCTTTGTTTCTTATTTATCTGAAAATCAGCGTGGTGAGCCTGTCTTTATCAAACAACTCCTGAGCCACGGCCTGTATCTGTTCGGCAGTAATCTCATCCACCTGCTCGTAGAGTCGGTCTACGTTCTTCTCCCAGCCATAGTGAAGGAAGCTCTTGCCGAAGTCGAGGGCAAAGTTCTCGCGGTTGTCGCAAGCCACGCCTACCTGTCCCTTAATCTGCTTCTTGGCGGCCTTGAGCTGCGCCTCGCTCAGCGGCTTCTGCATGAACTTATCCAGTTCCTTGCGAACCAGTCTGAGGCAGCGCTTCACGTCGTGCTCATCGCAGCCGAAATAAATGCTCCAAATGCCCGTATCGCCATAAGCCGCCATCGTGCTCTCTACGGTGTAAACCAGTCCGTTGTGCTCGCGCAGGGCTAGGTTCAGCTTGGCATTCATTCCCGGTCCGCCCAGCATATTGTTGAGCAGATAGAGCGGCATTCTGCGGCTGTCGTTCACATCGTAGGCGCGGGTTCCAATCATCACATGAGCCTGATGCGTATTCTTCTGCATCACAATCGTCTGCCCCTCGAAGGAGTGTTGAGTGTTGAATGTTGAGTGTTGAATGTTGAATTGGGCTTGCGCCTCTGGACTATTGAATTGGCTTTCCCTTCGGTCGCCGAACGTTGTTTCTTCACTCTTCACTCTTCGTTCTTCACTTAAAAAGCTCTTCTTCAAGAGTCTTACCAGCTTCTTGAAGTCAATGTCTCCGTAAGCGAAGAATATCGCATTATCCGGCCGGTAAAGTTTTCTTGTAAAGCGCAGCGCATCTTCTGTCTTGAACGAGCGAACCTGCTCGGCTGTGCCCAGAATATTGTGGCCCAGCGGCGAACCCTTGAAGATGATATTTTCGAATTCATCATAAATCAGTTCGGCAGGAGAATCGTTGTAACTCTCTATCTCATCGCAGATTACCTCTACCTCCTTGTCGATTTCCGCTTGCGGATAAACCGAATGGAAAACGATGTCGGTGAGCAGATCTACGGCTCTTGTGATGTGCTCCTTGAGGATGGCTGAGTAATAAACCGTGCCTTCCTTGTTGGTGTAGGCGTTCAGGTCGCCTCCCACGCTCTCCAGACAGTTGAGAATGTGCCACGCCTTGCGGCGCTCTGTGCCCTTGAAAGTAACGTGCTCACAGAAGTGGGCAAGTCCTTCTTCGCCCGGCTCCTCGTTTCGGGTGCCGGCGTTAATCTGGTAACCGCAATACACCACCTTGCTGTCTGAAGGCAGGTGGATGATGCGGAGTCCATTATCGAGTGTATAAGTATTGTATTTCATTTCAAGGTGCAAAGTTACACTGAAAATGTAATTTATCCAAAAAAATAGTCATTTATTTTGCATTATCGCCAAAAAGACTTATCTTTGCTCCCAAAAAATAAATATAGACATCAAAAAACAATGCGCAAAGTAATAGGAATAGGAGAAACCGTGCTTGACATCATCTTCAAGGGCGGCAAGCCGATAGAGGCAGTACCGGGTGGCTCATCATTCAATGCAGTCATCTCGTTGGGCCGTGCGGGCGTAAATGCTTCGTTTATCAGCGAGGCGGGCAACGACCGCATAGGAGAGTATGTGATTCAGTTTTTGAGAGATAATGGGGTGAATGCTGACAATGTGAGCATCTTCCCGGAATCGAAGTCGCCGCTCTCGCTGGCTTTCCTCGACGAGAACAACAATGCCGACTACATCTTCTACAAGGATCATCCTCACGACCAGCTGGAGTTTGCCACACCGGAAATCAATCCTGGCGACATCGTGCTCTTCGGTTCGTTCTTCGCTCTGAATCCTGTGGTCCGTCCTCAGGTTGCCGGTTTCCTGGAGTATGCGAAGGAGCACGGCGCCATTCTTTATTACGACATCAACTTCCGTGCTTCTCATCAGAACGAAATCATGAAGATTACACCTAATCTGATAGAGAACCTGGAGATGGCTGATTTCGTACGCGGAAGCCACGAGGACTTTGGAATCCTCTACAAGAAACCGGAGGCGGATAAGGTTTATAATGCCGAAATCAGTTTCTACTGCAAGAAGTTTATCTGCACTCAGGGCGCTGAGCCTGTAGAGGTTCGTGCCGAGAACGGCTTTGCCAAGAGTTATCCTTCGGAGAAGATGAAGCCGGTGAGCACTATCGGAGCCGGCGATAATTTCAACGCAGGCTTCGTTTTCGGACTGATCAAGGATGGAATCACCCGCGAGGACATCGACCGCGGCTTATCTGAGGCGCAATGGGACAGTCTCCTTGTTTCGGCTCAAGAATTCTCCACCGAATGCTGCAAGGACATCTACAATTATGTTTCGAAGGAATTTGGAGAAGAAAAGAAGAAGAAATTATAAAAATATAAAAGATATGACAGAAATTACAAACAAAATTTATTACGTAGGCGTAAACGACCGCAACAAGCATCGTTTTGAGGGCCTCTGGCCTTTGCCTAACGGAGTGAGCTACAACTCTTATATCATTGACGATGAGAAGGTAGCGCTGGTAGATACTGTAGAGGTTGATTTCTTCACCCAGTTCCTCGAGAATATCCACGAGGTGATTGGCGACCGCGAAATCGATTATCTTATCATCAACCACATGGAACCTGACCACAGCGGCTCCATCGCCCTCATCAAGAAATATTACCCTAACATCAAGATTGTGGGCAACAAGAAGACCCTGGGAATGCTCGAAGGCTTCTACGGCGTAACAGATGACGTGGTAGAGGTAAAGAATGGCGAAACCCTTTCATTGGGCAACCACGAGCTGAGTTTTGTTCTCATCCCTATGGTTCACTGGCCAGAGACCATGGTAACGCTCGATGCAAAGAACAAGGTGCTCTTCTCAGGTGATGCGTTCGGTTGCTTCGGTGCGCTGAACGGCGGAATCATCGATACGGAAATCAACTGCGAGACTTTCTGGCTGGAGATGGTTCGCTACTACTCAAACATTGTGGGTAAGTATGGAATCCCTGTTCAGAATGCCTTGAAGAAGTTGGCTGGCGTGGAGCTGGATTACATCTGCTCAACCCATGGTCCGGTTTGGCACGAGCATATTGAGAAGGTTATCGGCATGTATGATAAGATGTCGAAGTACGAGACGGAGCCGGGCCTCGTTATCTGCTACGGCACCATGTACGGCAATACCGAGCGCATGGCTGAAATCATCGCCCGTGCGGCAAGCAAGGCTGGCGTGAAGAACATCGTAATGTACAACATCTCGAAGACTCACCACAGCTACATCCTGCGCGACATCTTCCGCTACAAGGGCCTTATCGTGGGTGCTCCAACCTACAATGCCGGTCTTTATCACGAGATGGAGGTTCTCCTCTCCGAGCTTGCCAATAAGGACGTTAAGAACCACCTCCTCGGTTGGTATGGTTCTCATTGCTGGGCGAGCAAGGCTGTGGCTAAGATTCAGGAGTGGAACGACACCAAGCTCCACTACGAGGCTGTAGGCGAACCTGTAGATATGAAGCAGGCGATTACTCCAGAGGTAAAGGCGCAGTGCGAGGCTCTGGGTAAGGCGATGGCAGAGAAGCTGCTGGCAGAATAAAAGATTTCTTGTTAGAGATTATTATAAAAGAGCGGAATGGCAGCTGGGGTTAACAGAGTTAACAGTTAACAGTTGTTTTTCCGCTCTTTCTTTTGTTTTTTAAGGAACTAATCGAAAACTATTCATTCTAAATGAAAGGTTTTAGGTAAAAGTGTTCATTCAAAATGAAAGATTTCTGAAAAATTATTCATTCAGAATGAAAGATTTTTGTTTTTCTCTTGCTACTTTCAGATATTTTTCTTATTTTTGCCCACGAATCATAAAATAGTAAAGCAATGAAAGAACTGTTGAAACAAATAATATTTGAGCAGCAGGACAACTGCAGGCATCTTATGCAGGATGCCATCCCTCGACACATAGAAGAGGAATGGCTTACCACCTCGGAAATCCTTATCATAACTGGTGTAAGACGATGTGGAAAGTCGGTGTTGCTGCAGCAACTGCGTGATAAGTTGGAGGAGAAAGATTTCTTCTTCAATTTTGACGATGAGCGTCTCGTAAACTTTAAGCTTGAAGATTTTGCAACCTTGCAGGAATGCTTCTTTGAGCTTTTCGGTGAGCAACACACCTATTACTTTGATGAGATTCAAAACATTGCGGGTTGGGAAACCTTTGTCAGACGTCTTTACAATGAAGGCAATAAGGTGGTGGTGACAGGATCCAATGCCCGGATGCTGAGCAAGGAGATGGGCACTCATCTCACAGGGCGTTATATCTCTGTGGAGGTTTATCCTTTCTCTTTTGCCGAATACCTGCAGCTGGAGCATATTGAGCCTTCGCAGAAAGATTTCTATCTGATGGCGAGCCGTTCCAAACTGCTGGGTCATTTCCGTGATTTCTTGGAGAGGGGTGGTTTCCCGAAATATCTTCAGACGGGTTCCGTCAGTTACCTGTCCTCACTTTATGAGAGCATTATCTTCCGGGATGTGATGGCTCGCAATGGTCTTACAAACGACAAGGAAATTAAAGAACTTGCATTTTATCTTGCCAGCAATGCCACCAAGCGTGTTACCTATAACTCGCTGGGAAAGATAGTGGGCATTCGCCATCCCGAAACCATCAAGAACTATCTGGAATATATTCAGCAAACCTACATGATATTCCAGTTATTGAAGTATGCTCCATCGGTAAAGACCCAGATGTTGAGCCCGAAGAAGGTGTATTTTATAGATAATGCCATCATCAGCAGGATGGGTTTCAATGTCACGGATAACAATGGTGTAAAACTGGAGAATGCCGTTTTCATCGAATTGCTGCGAAGGGGTTACGACTTGTTCTACCATGCCGACAAGAAAGAGTGCGACTTTGTGGTGAGAGAAGGTGTAAGGATTACCCAGGCTTACCAGGTTACGGTGAAGATGGATGATGAGAAGACTCGCAAGCGTGAGATAGAGGGCCTGCAAGAGGCGATGGAAATCTATGATTTATCAGAGGGTTACATCATTACGCTAAATGAGAAAGAGGAGCTTACCGTGGATGGGAAGACGGTGCATATAATTCCTGCTTGGGAATGGATGCTGAAGTAAACCGTGTTTTTACTCCCCAAAATTGTGTCTGACACAAAAAAACGTCATAAAATGATGTATTATGAAGTAAAGCTACCTTCTACCGAGAAGTCATTCGGCAGAAGGTAGCTTTACTTTTCTATAGAGGGTTCTATCCCTCGCAGAGCTTAGCCAGCTCTTCCAGGTTATCCGCCACTTCTATCACATCTCGCCAATCGCCACGAATCATGCTTTTCTCTGCCATATCGTCCAAAAGGGCGATGATGGAGTTCCAGAAGCCTTTCATGTTGTAGAGAATCACCATCTTGTGATGGTAGCCGATGGTGTGGGCGGCAGCGATGGTGAAGATTTCATCCAGGGTGCCGACGCCGCCAGGAAGGGCTACAAAGATGTCGCTCTGGGCAAGCATCAGGTCCTTGCGGTCGCTGAGATTATCACACGGAATCTCGATGTCGAGGTCTGGGAAGGTTCTTCCTCCTCGCTCTACAAGCGTAGGAACCACACCGATGGTTCTGCCGCCATTCGCCTTTACTGCCTTGCCGATGCAATCCATCAGACCAGAGTTGCAGCCGCCGAAAACCAGGTCGTGGCCGTTCTCAGCCATCCACTTTCCCATCTCTTCTGTCAACGTGAAGAAGTCGGGGTCGATATTCTTATTTGCTGAACAAAAAACTGCTATTTTCATATTGCTTTATCTTCTATTTGATGATGTTTTATCCGTTATTTATAAATGTTTTAGGCAAAGGTACACAAAAATATCGAGATTATTGGGCTCTTTTTGCGGATAATTTCTTAATTTTGCAAACAATAACTAATCTTATAAACAGGAAGAAAGATTTCTAACAAAACAAGACAAGAGAATGAAAAGGATTATCACATATAGTATCATCGCATTGTTGCAGGCGTCGGTGGCGCTTGCTCAGACCTCTGTGTCGCTTGCACAAACACCTTCGAAGCCGAAGCTTCAGAAGCGGGAGAAGTATGAGTGGCAGGGAGAGATTCCTACCTATGTAGAAACGCTGAAGAAGGAACTGACCTATCCGATGGCTTGGGGAAACAGTCCGATTAAGAACTTCAAGAAGTGGAAGAAGGCGGCAAGGGCGAAGGTATTAGAATGCATGATGACGCCTCCGAAGGCGGCTGCGGCTTGGAATATGGAATTTTTGGGCGAGGAGCAGAGAGACGGATATAAGGCGCAGAAAATCGCCTTCAATATCAATGCCTATTCCCGAATTACGGCTTATCTCCTGATTCCGGATGGCAAGGGACCATTCCCAACAGTCAATGCGCTTCATGATCATGGTGCCCATCTCTTTATCGGAAAGGAGAAGATGATTCGTCCTTTCTTTACTCCGGAAGAAAAAGATTCCCCTACGAAGCAGGCACTCTGTCAGGAGATCTTGGATGATGCGGATGCGTGGGCAAAGCAGCTTTATGATAATCAGTACGTGGGCGATTATCTGGCGAAACATGGCTACGTAGTCTTTTCGGCAGATGCTCCGATGTGGGGAGAACGAGGCCGGAAGGAGGGCGTGGATAGAAACAAATACGACCTGATAGCCGGCAACATGATGATGCTGGGTAGAGACCTCTCTGCCTTCATGACTTACGATGATATTTCCAGCACCGAGTTCCTGGCTTCGCTGCCGATGGTAGATGCGAAGCGTATCGGATGCGTAGGCTGTTCGATGGGAGCCTATCGCTCGTGGATGCTCTCTGCATTATCGGATAGAATCAAGGCGGGTGCTTCTATTTGCTGGATGATTACTACGGACGCTCAGCTTACCCGGAGATTCGGAAGAAAGGAGAATGGCGGTTTTGCGAATTGCATCCCGGGGTTGAGGCAGTATCTAGACTATCCGCACATCGCCTCCCTCGCCTGTCCGAAACCGATGCTCTTCATCAATGGCACAAAAGATAAGCTCTTCCCAGTGCCCGGCGTAAAAGATGCTTTCGCCGAAATGCACAAGGTTTGGAAGAGTCAGGGAGCAGATAATCTGCTGGATACGGAGCTTTGGGATATTCCTCATTCCTGCGGTTTGAAGGCACAGGAGAAAATGCTGGAGTTTCTGGACAAGAATCTGAAATAAGAAATAAATAAAGAGCGGAAGAACAGCTGAGGTTAACAGAGTTAACAGTTAACAGCTGATTTTCCGCTCTTTCTTCTATAAATCTGTAAAAGTCTGCTACGCTAACCCCTTAAAAAATGGAGTTAGCGTAGTAAACTTTTTGAGTATGCTGAATGCATCTTTACCACAACTCCTTAGGCGACAGGTCTTTATCCTTTCTGCCCATCAAGTAGTAATCGGCAAGGAACTGGAGGTTTGCCTGCGTAATCTTCAAGCCTTCTTCCTTTACATACTGGCTCGTAAAGATGTTTGCGTCAGGAATCAGGTTGTTTTCTATCAGTTTGCAGACAATTTCGTAAGGGAATGGGAGACCATTGCCGCTGATAATGCCAAAGCTGTCAGTCTCTGCACGCTCCTGTACATAGTATGGGTTCTCAGGCGATGCGATACAATGAGCCAGACCGAAACTGATGTTGATGCCTGTATATGGACTTCCGCTTAAGATGATGCCTTTCTCGTATTTCTGAGGGAATCGGATGTCCTTTGGCAACTCGAATTCAATCTCCTTGAGGAATTCCTTCAGCGTCTTCACATCTTCCAGGAAGATGAACTTGTCTTCGTATCCCTTCGCCTTGAGCAGATTGTAGTCGTGAATCGCCTTCTCATGATCTGCCTTTTCATGTAGCTCAATAGCCTTCTTCCTGAACTCCTCATCCTCCCAAAGCTTATGGGTAGGCATGTTCCTGCAAATCTTGCGGAGCCATTCGTAAGAAGTGAGCGCCAGGAGATTGTTTCTGCCGGCGATGGTCATTTCCATCTGCACAGAATAAGCGAGCGGTTCGGTGAGACCCTGAGGCGAGTTTGCCATCTGCTGGAGGGTAAACTGCAGGCGCTTCTGGTTGCCCACGTTGAAATAGCAGCCATAATGGAACCACGCCAGGGTGTCGCGACGGTGAATCTCATCCAACTCCTTGTTCTTCTCGATGTCCTCTTCGGTCGTTTCAGCGTTGCCCTCTATCTCAGGCATTTCGCTGAGATAAGTCAGAAGACGCTCGTTTTCCGGAGCCGTTTCGTATTCTCTGTCGAGAATGTTGTAGGCAAGTTTGGCAGCCAGTTCCAGGGTTCCGAAGAGGAAAGGAACGGCTTCCTGTACGAAACTGCTCTGCTGGTAATGGTGCCAGAGCAGGAACTTGACATCAGCGATGTTGATTTCCTCAGGGTCGTAAGCCGGGTCATCTTCGTTGAGCGTACTCTTGATGAATTCGCTTTCTTTCTCATAGAAAGGAATGTAGGTGCCGTAGCGCTGCTTGCATTCTTCCGTGAAAGTTTTCCAGATGCCTGTGCCCGAAATCACATCTTCGAAATAACCGGCAATGCTGAGTGCCAGCTGCTTGGCGTCATCCATATTCTTGAAGTTATGGGTGTAGCACGCCTCGTCAAGAGCGTGGTATATTTCGTTGGCGAGTTCTGTATAATACAGATCAACTTCGTCTGCTTTTTCGTATGGATGCAAAGCAATCCATTCTTGGGTGAAAATAACTTTTTTCATATATTTCAAGTTTTCTTGGTTATCTGCTTGTTGTAACTTTCATGCAAAGGTAATAAAATATTGCAGAAATCTGCAAGAAACTCACATTTTTTTCGTATCTTTGCACCCGAATTTAGGCAATCTTAATAAATGCGTGGGATTGCCGCAAGCGTTTCGGAAGGATTTTGCACCCTAATTCATGGCTGGGAGGGTGAATTCGGCCTTCCATTTAGATTATAATGAATTAAGGTTAAAAAGATTTGAAGACATTTGAAGAATTAGGCGTGAGCGAGGAGATTCGCCGTGCCATCGAAGAGCTTGGATTTGAGAATCCAATGCCAGTTCAGGAAGAAGTAATCCCATATTTGCTTGGTAATAAGAACGACGTGATTGCGTTGGCGCAGACCGGTACGGGTAAGACTGCATCTTACGGTATTCCGGTTATCCAGAAAACTGATGCCAGCAGCAAGCAGACACAGGCTATTATCCTCAGTCCTACACGTGAGCTCTGTCTCCAGATAGCAGACGATTTGAACAGTTTTGCCAAGTACATCGACGGTTTGCATATTGCCGCAGTTTATGGCGGTACCGACATCGGAAGCCAGATTCGCACCCTGAAGCATGGTGTGCAGATTATCGTGGCTACCCCTGGTCGTCTGCTCGATTTGATTAATCGTGGCGTGGCTCAGTTGGAGCATGTGAACAACGTGGTGCTTGATGAGGCTGACGAGATGCTGAACATGGGCTTCTCTGAGAGCATCAATGCCATCTTCGAGAACGTTCCGGAAGATAGAAACACTCTGCTCTTCTCGGCTACCATGAGCAAGGACATCGAGAAGATTGCCCTCAACTACCTGCACGACCACAAGGAAATCGTAGTGGGTTCGCGCAACGAGGGTGCTGAGCATGTAAACCACATCTACTATCTGGTAAATGCCAAGGACAAGTATCTCGCCCTGAAGCGTGTGGTGGATTTCTATCCACGCATCTTTGCGATTATCTTCTGCCGCACCAAGCTGGAGACTCAGGATATTGCAGATAAGCTCATCAAGGATGGTTATAATGCTGAGGCGCTGCACGGCGACTTGAGTCAGCAGCAGCGTGACCTCACTATGCAGAAGTTCCGCAACCATACCGTTCAGTTCCTGGTGGCTACCGATGTGGCTGCCCGTGGTCTGGACGTAGATGATCTGACTCACGTTATCAACTATGGTTTGCCTGATGATGTGGCAAGCTACACCCACCGAAGCGGTCGTACCGGTCGTGCCGGAAAGAAGGGAACATCCATCTCTATCATCCATACCAGAGAGAAGTTCAAGGTTCGCCAGATTGAGAAGCAGATTGGCAAGGAGTTCGTGGACGGCGTTTTGCCTACCCCAGAGGAAATCTGCAAGAAGCAGCTCTTCAAGACCATGGACGACATCATGAAGACCGATGTGGACGAGGATCAGATTGAACCATACATGGCAGAAATCAACCGCCAGTTTGAGTACATCGACAAGGAGGACATCATCAAGAAGATGGTAACCATCACCTTCGGTAAGTTCCTCGATTACTATAAGAATGCTCCTGAGATTATCAAGCCTGAAACCGGCAAGGGTTCCCGTGGCGGCGAAGGTCGTGGAAGCCGTGGCGAGGGCCGTGGCAAGGTTTCCAATGGTCGCAGAAAGCATGAGACTGAGGCTGGTTTCAAGAGGCTGTTCATCAACTTGGGTAAGGCGGATGGTTTCTATCCGGGCGAAATCATGCAGTATCTGAACAAGCACGTGAAGGGTCGTCAGGAGGTTGGTCACATCGACCTGCTGAGTAAGTTTGCCTACATCGAGGTGCCTGAGGAGGATGCGAAGCGCGTGATGAAGGCTTTGAACGGTACTGAATATAAGGGCAGAACCGTGAGATGTAACGATGCTGATGAGGAAGGTCATGGCAGAGCAGCCCGCGGAGGACGCAGTTCTGAGGGCAGAGGCGGCCGTGGTTCAGAAAGAGGCGGACGCAGCTCGGAAGGTCGTGGCCGCAGAGGTTCTTCTGATGATGCAAGAGACTCTCGAGATGCTCGTGGAAAGGGAGGACGTGGAAGCCGTGGCGGAAGAAAGTCTCGCCCTCAGGAGGATACAGGCGATTGGCGCCAGTTCTTCCAGAACAACGACAACGTGAAGTTCAAGGGTGAGGAGCCAAACTTCGAGGAAGAAGGTTGGGCTCGTCGCAGACCTAAGAAGAAGTAAAGCATTGCATGATGAAGTAAAGTAATTCATGTGGCTATAGTTATCATAGTAAAGAGCATTCTTTCTTGTAAATCAAGGAGGGGTGCTCTTTCCGTTATGATTCTTGTGGGAAACATCAAAGTTACTATGCTTTTATGAATAATCTTCGATATTTAGACTTTTTCTTTTGATGTTTTTTGTGTATGTTGTTGATTACCAGCTTGGTTGCTGTAGATGAAATTTTCTTATATTTAGACCTGGTTTTTACTTCTATCTAAAAATAAAATTGTATTTTTGCAGATTAAATAACTATTGATATATGAGAAAAGTAACTTTATACATGATCTTGGCTTTTATGGTAGCACCAATCTTTGTTTCCTGCTACCAAAGTCATAAGAAAGAGTTGGGCGTGGCTTATGCACTAGCTGAGACTGAACCGGATAGTGCCTTGGCGTTTTTGAACCATATAGAGCAGAGAAAACTTTCTGAAGAGGATATGGCGAAGTATGCCCTCATTTATTATATGGCACAGGATAAGTCTGGTTTGAATGTGGATAACGATTCCTTGATTCGCATAGCATATGATTGGTATGAGGAACACCAAAACGATTCGCTCTATGCTACAGCCTTGTATTATATGGGAGAATACTATAGGCTTGTTGATAGTATAGTACTAGCGAAGGCTTGTTTGGAAAAATCCTATAATTTGGCAAAAAAGAAAGATGATGATTATTTGATTTCGCTTTCATTAGATAAGTTAGTGAGAGTAGAGGGAGAATTGAATCCACATAAAGCTATGAAACTTGCAAGAAACTTAGTCGAATTCTATGATAAGCGACCTCAATTACCTCTTAAGAATAAAGTGTATGCTAGACTTCGTTTAAGTACAAGCCTCTTAGATATCGATAGTTTACACTCTGCATTAGATGAAAATTTGCTAGCTCTCAATGATGCAAAAGCGTTGAAAAACAAAGAGGTTATGTCTGATGTTTGTCAAGATTTGGCTTTTGTTTATGGTGAACTTGGTAAAAAAGATAGTAGTTTGTATTATGCAAAAATCGCAAGTAGTCAAAGAAACCCAGAAGATGTTACTTGTCAATTAGAATTGGCTTTTGCCTTTTACGATGTTGATTCTCTAAATGAAATGTTTGCAATTTTAAATAACCTTAGTCCAAAATCAAGGGAAGACAAGAATAGTATCCTTTATCTAAAAACTTTGGGGGCAATAAAAAATAAAAATATAAATTTAGCCATATGCTATACCGATTCTGCAAGTGATAATTACGAAAATGCATATCGCAAAGCTGTACAAGGGAAATACAACTATTATGCCTCTTATATAAATAACGTAAAGGAAAAAGCAGAACTAAAAGGTAAGGCGAAAATGCAAAGATGGGTGTTACTGCTATCTCTTCTATTACTTATTTCTTTACTTATATTTATTGTGTACGCTTATTTCACATACAAAAAGCGGATTGCCCTTAAAATACAGCAAGAGAAAGAGCTTGCTGCGACGAAGTTGATTCATGAACAAGAGTTGCATGAACAGGAAATGCTGATGACAGACAAATTACATAAGGAAGAGATTGCTCATAAAGAAGCTCAACTGGTAACCATGCGTGGTTATTTGCTAAAGAAAATAGAAATTGTGGAGAAATTGAATTCTATCGGAGAAAAAGGAATTAAACATTTAGTCTTGTCAGAGGATGACTGGGTGGAATTAGAGATGTTTTTGGAGGGTGTAGAGGATTTGTTTGTAACAAGGTTGAAAAAACAACATTCAAATTTGACTCAAAACGACATTAGGCTTATGATGTTGCTACGCCTGAAGTTGCCTCAGAAGTCTTTGGCTTCAATTTATTGCATTAGCGAGAAAGCCATCAAGCAAAAATTGTTCTTATATAAGGAGCGAGTAGGCATCAAAAATGAGCATATTTCATTGCGAAAATACATTGAAACATTTTGAAAAATCCATTCGAAAAGTATTTTTAGACCTTGTTAAAACTGGGGGGTGAATAAAACCTATTGTATATAAAGTTGTTGTGCGATTTTTGCCACGTTTAATAAATAGACCCAAAAAGTTTGTGTTATAGCCAAAAGATAGCTAATTTTGCAACCGAAATTTTAATTCATTAAAAGAGAGTCGTTATGAGAAAGATGATTATGGTAATAGGTTTGTCACTGCTTTTGGTTGTTCCAACTCATATGGATGCCAAAGAAGTCTACTTCCGTCATGGAAGTAAGGATAGTTGAAAAGCACGTACTGTACTTCCACAAGTAACTGGTGATTTAGAAGCAGAAGAGTTAACTCTAGATATCTATAGATATGCTGGGATTGCTCAAATCTGCATATCTGACGATAATGGTAATATGGTACAAACATATTCTGAAGTAATCCAAGGCAAGAATACTATGCATTTGCTGTTTGGTGATTTGTCTAGAGGTCTGTATACAATTGTGGTGACTCTAGGTAGTAATATCTATATAGGAATAGTAGACATAATTTAGTCAATCTTTTGGAAACATTATTATAAGTATAACTAAAATTATCACGCTTATGAAAAAGTATTTGAGTGTTTTGATGTTGGTAAGTGCTATCGTTTTGTCAGCTTGTTCAACAAACGATAGTTTTGATTCTATCTTAGCAAAAAGTAATCAAAGTGAGATAGGGCAAGATTATGCTGTTGGTACAGGTTCTGGTTGTATTGTTCCTTTAGACTCGACGTGCGTGAGAAAGAAAGTACAAACAAGAGCCTATAATGACAACGATGTTAGTGAAGAACTTAGCCAATTGGACGAGGTTCCTATATACTTACAAGTTGCAGGAAATACATCAAACCTACAATTTCTTAGTGCCTCTAGCCAAGGTAAAGAGCTTTCACTTGCAGCATTTAATGAAGAAGATGAAGGTCTACAGTTTTATCTGAAGATATTGCCTGCTACAGCTGGTATCCCATACTTAATTTATTCCACGAAAACAAAGACCCCAATAAGTATTGGAGCATATTCTAATGCTCCAGATGTAAAGGTTGTGTATGCAATGAAGGAAAGTACAACATCTTTGTTTGGAGCGTCATGGGATATAAAAAAAGCGGATTATTCAACAGATGCATATATCTTGGAAAGTCAAGATTATCCTCGACAAGGTAGTAGTGGTAATTGGTATGACATATATTATAGCGTAATAACTGCTAATGGAGCGAAATTATCATTGGAAAAATATTCCAAAATGGCAAGACAAGAATTTAGAATAATTCCTGTTGAGAAGTTTAATGTGGAGAGTGTGGAGTTTGATACAGATGCGGGTGTTTTAAATAAAGTTCCTAATGTGCTATATTCTGAGAAATATACAAATAAGGGTCCGATAGCTCAAACTTATTCTTTCAAGGTGCAAGAGTCATATAGCAAATCTTCCAGTTTTAATAAGAAAACCTCTTATAATGTTTCTGTTTCAACGGAGATAAAGACTAGGGTTCCTTTTATTGCAGAAGGTAAAATTACGACCTCTGTCTCCGGAGGGCAAGAGTTTACATATGGAAAAACTGAGGCAAAGACAGTTACAATAAGTAGGGAATATCCTGTGAGTGTTCCTGCAAATTATACTGCTCAATTGTCTGTTGTATTCTATAAATATAATATGGATGTCGATTATGTTGCAACTTGTGTTGGTGTTACTTCTGGCAGACGAATAAAGATTAAAGGAAAATGGAGCGGTGTAGATGCTCAGTTTGTAGATGCTGTTCTAAATCTTACACCTATAGATTCTTCTACAGCTTCTAGTCGAAAGATAATAATCACAAAGCAAATGTTAGATTCAGGTAAGATAATTAAGGTAGAATGAAAAAATACTGTTTTGTAGCATTTAATTTGTTGGCTTCTTGTACAGTGATTCCTACAAGTTCGCATTTTGCTGATGGACAGTTGACTTTGAACCTAGACAAACAGACAGTAATAGAACGATATGGAAATCCTTTCTCGATGGATATTTCTATTGATACGGATTCTGTATTAAAAGAACATTTGTATTACAAAGAAGCAGTAAGAGTTAAGAATTGTCCTTTTATTGTTACGACAAAGTTGGATTTCCATAATGGTAAGTTGTATAAAATGTACCAATTTGATAAAATGGTAGGAAATGTCGCATTAGAGGCTGATTCTGTAAAAGTAGAACATTAAATAAAATAATTATGGACAAAATGAAAAAGTTTGTAGACTCTTTGGATTTAGAAGAGTTGTCAAGTCGTGAGGAACTTGTTGAGATGGTTTCTGCACAAGAGTTTGACAAAAACCAAGATGTGACGCTTCTTGCTTGGAACATCCCAATTTAATTTAAATGTAGAACTAGATGAGTGGGCAAGGTTTTGCCCACTCTTTAAAACTTGGAACATGAAGAGATTTTTATTTATTCTAATTGTTTGTGAACAGATGGCTTTAGCATGTGTTGCTGCAAACAGAACCATTAAAGGCCATATTGTGGATGAATCTGGTCGGAATGTAGAGTTTGCAAGTATACATGCGGATAGTATTTATGCCGTGTCTGATAAGGATGGAAACTTTTCATTAGTGGTACCTGATGGTATGAAAAAAGAAATAGTTATTAGTCACATCAGTTATCAAATGTGTAGAATTCCTTTTGGTGTTTATAGTAAGAATAATGAATTAAACATTACACTAAAGGAAAAGATTAGTAACTTGTGTGATATAACAATTGTATCTGGAAAAAAGCAGAAAAGTATTGTTGATAGGGGTGTGCGCGCACCTGGTGATGTTGCTTTTCATAATGTTCAAAATACTCAATACGAAACAGGACCATTGTTTTCAGTAAACAAAGATTGGTTTGTGAAAAATGTCAAGTTGCGTGTGCAGAAATGCTCTTTTGCATATTGTACAATTCGTTTAATTGTCTATGAAATTATAGGCACGCAATTTGTCCCGATTCAGCATCGACCAATCTACATACAAGTGTCTAAAATCTCCGATAAAAAAGATTTTTTTGCATTGGTAGAAGAACCTTTAAAACTGAAACATAATCATAAATATTATATTGGTGTAGCTGTTATGGCAAGTAGTGGAAATGGTGAAATACATTTCCCAGCTTATTTTAAGAAGGGATGTGTGAGAAATCTGTGTACAGATAGAAAAAAGAATTTCCCTGTAACATTGGGAGTTTCTGTTTATGGAATGCCGGCAAGACACCATTTAGCCAAATAACATGGGTAGTCATAAAAATAATTGTACTTGCATTTATTGTGCCTTTTTCTTCGTAATTTATATTTTGCGGTAAAAATATAGCAATTTCTTTGGTAAATTGCGGTGTTTTTACCGCAATTTTTGTATATTTGCAGCCGTAAACATCAAATAAGGCAAGAAATATGGAATTATTGAAGCAACTTTCTGACAATCTTATCAAGCGTACCGATACTCGATACCTACGATATATGTATCATCAGATTCCTTGGTCGAATCGGATGACGGCTCTTGTTGGACCTCGTGGAGTCGGCAAGACAACACTTCTTTTGCAGTATATCAAATTGAATCTTCAGATGAAAGACACACTCTACGTGAGTGCAGAATCCATCTATTTCGCTAATCATACTCTCTTTGAAACTGCAATGAAGTTTAGCCAACTTGGAGGCAAGCATCTTTTTATCGATGAAATACATAAATATAAGGGTTGGGCTACAGAACTTAAAATGATATACGATAATCTGCCAACCTTGCAAGTGGTGTTTACCGGTTCTTCTGTGCTTGATATTTATAAAGGTACAGCAGATTTAAGTCGCCGGGTATTGGTCTTTACGATGCAAGGTTTGTCTTTTCGTGAATACATCGGTATGGAAAAGGGCATAGACATTCCTGTCTCTACATTGGAACAAATCGTAAACAATGAAGTTGTGTTGCCTGAGGAGATTGAGCATCCGTTGGCATTGTTTAATGAATATTTGCGCAAGGGCTACTATCCTTTTTCTAAGGATGAGGGCTATAGGATGCGACTGAATCAAGTGGTGAGTATGACTTTGGAGACGGATATACCACAATATGCCAATTATACGGTGATGGTGTCTAGAAAATTGAAGGAACTGATGCAGGTAATAGCTGATAGTGTGCCTTTCAAGCCAAACATGAGTACCATTGCTACAACTATCAAGGTAGATCGCAATAACCTGCCCGATTACTTCGAACTTATGGAGCGTGCAGGTTTGATAGCCCAACTTCACGAGTCCACAGGAGGTGTGCGTGGTTTGGGTAAGGTAGAAAAGGTGTATCTTGATAATACCAACCTCTCCTTTGCTCTCTCTTCTTCGGTGCCTGATATTGGCAATCAGCGAGAGACTTTCTTTTTTAATCAGATGCGTGTGAATCATGCTGTCTTCAATTCTCCAATTTCTGATTTTCTGATAGAAGACAAGACATTTGAAATTGGTGGTAAAAAGAAAGGTCAGAAGCAGATTTCTGAGGCTAAAGAAGGATATGTTGTGAAGGATGATATAGAGACAGGCATGGGCAATGTTATTCCTCTCTGGGCTTTTGGTATGAACTATTAGACAATTATAAGTAAATGAAGAAATCTATTCTTATCGCTTGTCTGGGACTGGTAAGTCTGGGCTTGCAAGCACAGAGCATTTCGCTCGCTGGTGAATGGAATGTGGAGTTGGGAAAGAGCGGTAGTGCTTTTGCCAAGAGTAAGCGTGCCTTCCAGGGTGAGGTGAAGCGTGCCATTCTTCCCGGTACCATCGATACGAATCATCTGGGATTCGCTCCGAAAGATACGATGGAAACAACGCATCTTACGAGACTCTATGCCTATAAAGGAGCTGCAAGATATTCCAGAACCATCAATATTCCGAAGGACTGGAAGAAAAAGCCGGTAGAACTCTTCCTGGAGCGTACCCGACCGACATGGGTGTATGTGGATGGAGAGCTGGTGGATTCCTGCAACTTCATCTCTACTCCCCAGCGCTATCTTCTGCCAAAGAAGGTGAAGCCGGGCAAGCATCTCCTGGAAATCGTGGTGGATAATGGAAAAGGTGTGCCTGATCAGGTTTACGGTTCCAGCCATGCTTATACGGAAGATACGCAGACCAACTGGAATGGAATTATCGGAAGAATTGAACTCCTGCTTGTCGGTTCTGCTGATAGCAAATCGGCAGAAACTCTAACAGGAGCAATCCCTAGCCGTTCTGTAGCTTCTCCTTCCGCCCTTCAGATGCCTGATTTCGCCAAGGATTTCCATATTGAGGGCGCTCACTTTTACGCCAATGGCCATAGGATATTTCTCCGTGGCAAGCATGATGCGGCTGTATGGCCGCTGACGGGACATGTGGAAATGAGCGTGGAAGGCTGGATGAAGTATCTCGGAACCTGCAAGGAATATGGAATCAACCATGTGCGCTTTCATTCCTGGTGTCCACCGGAGGCGGCTTTCGTGGTAGCGGACAGTCTGGGAATCTATCTCCAGCCGGAACTTCCTTTCTGGGGTTCTTTTGACAAGAAGGATGAGAAACTCATGACCTTTCTGCATCAGGAGGGAGTGAATATCCTGCGGGAGTATGGTCATCATCCATCTTTCAGAATGATGGCGCTGGGTAATGAACTCTGGGGCGACATCGACAAGATGAAGGAGTTTGTGGATGATTTCCGCAAGATTGCGCCTGATAAATACTATACCTTCGGAAGCAATTACTATCTCGGTTATCAGGGAGTAAAAGAGGGAATGGATTACTTCACCACTTGCCGCATCGGAGGCGAGGGATGGGGCAAATACAATACTCATACCCGTGGTTCCTTCTCGTTTGCCGATGCCTACGATGGAGGAATGATCAATCATTTCCATCCTAATTCTACGATGAATTTTGATGAGGCTTGCGATAAGGCAGGAATCCCAATCATCTCTCACGAAACAGGACAGTTTCAGACCTATCCTGATTATCGGGAAATGAAGAAATACACCGGAGTGCTTCATCCTTATAACTTCGAAGTTTTCCGCCGTCGTCTGGCTGCAGCCGGAATGCTCTCTCAGGCAGATGATTTCCACAAGGCTTCGGGTTTATGGAGCGTGAAACTCTATAAAGCCGATATAGAAATGGATTTGAGAACCCGGAATATGGCGGGCTTCCAACTCCTCGATATTCAGGATTATCCCGGTCAGGGAAGTGCTTTCGTAGGCATCCTGGATGCGTTTATGGAGAGCAAGGGAATCACTACGCCCGAGGAATGGCGCCAGTGGTGCTCGCCTGTGGTTCCTCTGCTGGAAATGAAGAAGTTCTGCTTCGAGGACGGCGAGAAGATTCAGGCTAAGGTAAAGGTAGCCAATTATGGCGGTTCTTCGCTGAAGGGCAAGAAACTGAAATGGCATCTGGCTGCCGAGAACGGATTATTCTGTATGGATGATGGAACTTTCAGCACCAAGGATGGTGAAGTGAGAAAGAATGTGGGCGACTTGATGGCTGAGGATGAGGGAGTATTGAACATCTTTTCATACGATGAAGGTTTGGTGGATGTGGGTGAACTGAATGGTGTTTTCCACGTGCAGAAACCTGCCAAGCTGCTTCTTACATTAAATATTGAAGGAACGGAGGCAAGAAACTCCTACGAACTATGGGTTTATCCGAAGAAGGCGATGGAAAAGAAGGGCGTCATCATTGCCAGAGATTTGAATCAGGAAGTAGTGAAAGTATTGGTAAAGGGCGGAAAGGTGCTTTGGATGCCTACGGCTTCCAGCCATTTTGTGGCTGCCGATGATACGCTTTCGCAGGCAGATAATGCTACTCCTTATACTGTGGGTGGACTCTTCCAGACCGATTACTGGAATTATCGCATGTTCAAGACCATCTGCGAGAACAACAAGAAGAAGGTTTCTCCAGGAACCCTGGGTATTTTGACGAATCCGGAGCATCCGATATTCAAGGGATTCCCTACGGAGATGCACACCAACTGGCAATGGTTCCCAGTTATCAAGGAATCGCATCCGCTGGTGCTTGACAACTTCGCCAAGGATTATCGCCCGATAGTTCAGGTGATAGATAATATCGAGCGGAATCATAAGTTGGGTTTGGTGATGGAATGGAAGGTGGGAGCCGGAAAGCTCCTCGTCTGCATGAGCGATTTGGAAAAGGCTGCCAAATACCCGGAAGGCAAGGCTTTCTATCAGAGTGTAATTGGTTACATGCGCTCTGCCGATTTCAATCCATCTGCAGAAATAACGGTGGATGAATTGAAGAAGAAACTCGCAGAAGAGCCTAGAAAGATTACGATGAAGGAATTGAATAATATCTCGCAATATTAGTTGCGAACCTATAAGAAAAATCAAGAGCGGAAAGCCGGGAGTTAACAGGTTAACAGTTAACAGCTGATTTTCCGCTCTTTTTATATTATCCTGAGACTAATCTTTATCCCAGGATAAACCTTTATATCATCTCTGTTGATTCAGAGATAGAATTTACTTCGCATTGATCTCCTTCAAGAGGCGGTCTGCGTGTCCCCACTTATCCATCAGGTAGAGCACGTAGCGAATATCCACGCCAATGCAGCGAGCCAGGCGCTTGTCGAAGTTAATGTCAGAGCTGAGGCTGTCCCAGTTGCCATCGAAGGCAAGACCAATCAACTCACCCTTACCATTGAACATAGGGCTACCAGAGTTACCACCGGTAATATCGTTGTTGGTGAGGAAGCAGAGCTGCATCTTGCCAGTCGTCTTATCCTGGTACTTGCCGAAATCCTTCTCAGAGAGAAGCTCGTGCATGATAGGCTCAGCGTAGTAATCGATGAACTTATCGCCCTGCTTCATCTTCTCAACGAGGCTCTCGGCTGTGGTATAATAGCCAGATGGCTTACCACCGAGGTCGAAACCGCCTACCTGACCGTAGCTCAATCGCATGGTGAAGTTGGCGTCGCTGTAGTGAGGCATGTCTTCCTCCATACGGAGCTTGGCAGCGCAGAGGTACTTCTCCTGCTCGGCGATGCTATCGTTGATGCTGCCCATCTGAGCAGCGAAATCTGCAAATACATCGTTCAAATCCATACCGAAGCTTACGCCTGGATCCTTCTCATATCCCTTCTTGTTGAAATAGAGCTTGGCGCCCTTCTTCATGATGAGCGACTTCTCCCAGAGATAATCCACATACTTGGCGTAGTTGCCGCCAAACTCAGCGTCGATGGTCTTGTAGAACTTAGGCAACCACTTGCTGTCTACGTGCTCCTTGTAGTTCTTCAGAAGGGTAGCGAGCACTTCCTTATCGAGCGCCATATCCCATTCTGCAGAGTTATCTTCAAACTCATGATACTGCTTCTTCTTGTTCTTCTCAGGACCCTTCACCTCCATGTTGGTCTGGAGCTTGATGGCACGGGTAGAGAACTCGATATTGCTTCTTCTTGTGAAAGATTCAGCGAAGTTGGTCCAGGCGTATTTCACGTCTGCGCTCTCCTTGTAGAGCTTGGCGAGCTTGTCGAAATCTACCTTGTGGGCGAGGTCGTTGGCTGCCTTGGCTGTATCCTGCCAAGCACGGAGACGGGTTTCGTACTCACGCTTCAGATTCACGATGCCGATAGAGTCGATACACTTGTTCATACCGATGGAGTTCTTCCAGTAGTTGGAGCTCTGGGCGTACTTGCTGTCATACTTGATGCGCACAGCCTCGTCGGCACGCATGTGCTTCTGCATCACCTCCTGCTTTACGCCACGAACCTGGGCACGAGGAGTATTCTCAGCATCGCGCATAGTCTGGATTCCGTAGCTTGAAAGATAGCGCTCTGTGCTGCCTGGGTAACCCATGGTCATCGCATAGTCGCCATCCTTATAACCCTGGAGAGAAACCTGAGCCCAACGCTTTGGATGATAAGGCACATTGTCCTTGCTGTAGGCAGCAGGACCGTTGGTCTTAGGGTCGGCATAGATGCGGAATACAGAGAAGTCGCAGGTCTGGCGAGGCCACATCCAGTTGTCGGTATCGCCACCAAACTTACCCATAGACTTTGGTACGGTGAAAACCAGACGCAGGTCGGTGAAGTCGCGATAGGTAGTAGCGTACCATTTGTTGCCCTCGTAGAAAGGCTGAACGGTGATATGAAGGGTAGAATCGTTCTTCTTCGCCTCTTTGGTCATCTCGTTCTCCAGAGAATCGATGAGTTCATCGCGCTTCTTGTTGTCGAGTTTCTCGTATCCGAGGCTCATCACCTTATCGGTTACATCCTTCTGCTCAACCATAAAGCTGACGAACATATTCTCGTTAGGCAATTCCTCTGCGTATGATTTTGCAAAGAAACCGTTGAGCATGTAGTCGTGCTCCACGGTAGAGTGGCTTCTGATAGCCTCGAAACCGCAATGGTGGTTGGTAAATACCAAACCGTCTGGAGAAACGACTACGCCCGAGCAATAGCCCGAGAAGTTTACCACAGCATTCTTCAAGGCGTTCTCGCCGTTGTAGAGCTGGTCGTAAGTCATACTGAAGCCTTCGCGCTGCATCATCTCATATACAGCGTTAGGCAAGTTGTAAATCGTCCACATTCCCTCGTCAGCGTGAGCGGTGTTGATTCCGCAGAACGCCATGATAGAGGCGATAAGGACCGTTGCTTTTTTCTTCATTACTTGTTTTTGTTTTCTATTTTTATTATGATGTTATTTATTCTTTTTCTTATACCCTTCTTTCCAAGTCTTTGCCTGTTCTGTCATTCGATATTGCTGGCGTGGATGTCTTGGGGTGTTTGGGTATTTCCTTTCAATAGCTTTTTCTGAGAGGGCAGCGTTTAAATATAGTTCACTAAAACTTTTTCTGTCCTTTAGTCCGATTGAACCCATAATTTCCGCAGATGTCATATATTCATCGTTAAAGGATAGAATAAGAGTCTCCACATGTTGACTGAACTTGTGGGGTACTTGTGGGGTACTTGAGGATAGCTTGCGGGGTACTTGTGGGGTACCTATTCTTGGCTGCTCTTTCCATTCATCAGTCGGCCGGATATGCAAATCGTCTTGCTCTGATAGTAAGAGTTAATCAGTTTTCTGGTTTCATCCAGAGTGATTTCTCCTTCGATGTTTCGTTTAGCCACATCTACGAGATACGCCGACGGTTGCAGCCCATCTACAGCCTGCAATCCGATAGCCGTCTTCCAGTTCTCGGCGCTTTCCTTCTGCGAAGGTTCTCCTTGTCGAAGATATTCATCGAAGGATGCGAACTCGTTGATATTATCTTTATTCATAGATGTAATGCTTGATATTTAACTTTGCAAAGTTACGACTATTTCCCGAATTTTCCAAGGCTTCGCTTGATTTTCTTCATAATTTGCTTTTTTGCCGATAACATTCCTGGTGATAGAGCCTCCTGCTCCAGCATATCCAGAGCCATTCTTAACTCTTCGAGGAGTTCGGGATAGTATTTCATCTGCTCGTAGGCGAGCTTCATGCAGTAGCAGCGGATGGCGTAGGGCTGGGAACAGGCGGTAATCTTGGCGATGCAGAAATCGATGAAATCAGAACGGAGTGATTCTTCCTCGAATGGCTGACGGAGAAGGAGTTGGAGCATCAGGCGGCGCTTGGTCTCATTCTTCTCTACGAGAACTCGGTCTATTAAGTCATCGTGCTTGGCATAGAGCCACTCGTTGTTCTGCATGTCGAAATGAGTGAATACCCACAGGGCATTTGTGGATATTCGCTCGTCCTCATCAAATGTTAGTTGATAAAGATGAGCTTTTTTACGGTTATTGCCATGGGTAAGAATACAAATCTCATAGATGTCATCCATGCAAAGTTTCTTATTCAGTTTCTTCCTCATGCTTCTATGGCTTATTTGATGATGAAACTCTTCTCTACCTTGTGTTTAACAAATTCTCTAGCTGCGAATAGTGGTACATTTTCCATCCATTTTTGGTCTTGGAAACCTCGCATGGAGAAACGGATACCTTTGAGATGATAGGAGGCAAAATCGTGAGTGATAAATGCTGCTAGTGATTTTGCCTTTACATTCTCCTCAGCCTTTACTTCTATTGGTAAGATTTCGCTGCCGGCTTGTACCATGAAATCAATTTCTTGGGTAGAGCTTGGCTTACTGTAATAATATATGGGTAAGTAAGGAAGAGATTTCAGCTGTTGAAGCACGAAATTCTCAGTAAACGCCCCCTTGTATTCGCTAAACACGTTGTTGCCAATGAGAATCTGGTCAGGTTGTGCCATTGTGAGTGCTCCCAACAAACCTACATCAAGCACATATAATTTGAAAGCATCCATGTCTGCATAGAATTTTAATGGAGATTTGGCATCTCTTGTTCTTTCTACCTTATGGACGAGTCCTGCGTCAATGAGCCATTGTATTGCAATCTCGAAATCTTTAGCCCTAGCTCCTTTTCTTATTGCACCATAGATGAACTTCTTGTTCTCGCGAGCCAGTTGGGCTGGGATTGATTGCCATACCATTCTTACTCTTTGTGTCTGTTCTTCGGTGTGTTTGCTGATATCTGCCTCGTATGCATTCAAGATGTTTTGTTGAATTTGCCTTACTTGCATTGGGTTGTGATTTTGTGTAAATTCCAATACTGCTTCGGGCATACCTCCAACAAAGTAGTATCGTCGAAGGTATTCTATGAATTTTGGGGCGAGGCTGTTGATAAGTTCCTTATCTCCGCTTTGCAATAAATCCAAAAGTTGTTTCTCTCCATTGGCAAGTAGAAATTCCTCATAAGTCATGGGGTAGAGGTGCATGATGTCAACTTTACCGACAGGGAAGGATTCTCCTTTCATGTTCATGACACCGAGCAATGATCCTGCTACGATGATATGCAATTCTGGCTTGTCTTCACAGAAATATTTCAGCGAGGACAAAACAGGTGGAATCTCTTGTATCTCATCGAGAAATACAAGGGTCTTGCCAGGAGTGATGTCTTGGTGTGCATAAGCAGCAAGGCCGATGGAAAGTCTTTCTGCATTTGCGTCACCTTGAAAAAGTTGAGCAATGCTTTTGTTTTTGTAACAGTTGATGTAAACCATATTCTCAAATTCGTTGTTGCCAAACTCTTTGATGATATAGGTCTTGCCAACTTGTCTTGCTCCATACATGATGAGTGGCTTCCTGTTACTGGATAATTTCCAGTCTTTCAGATGGTTGTATATGAATCTTTTCATGTTTGCTACACTATTGTGAGGGAATGATATTTGTGTCTGCACATTTTTGTGAGGGAATAATGCCTTATTACCAACACTTTTGTGAGGGAATATTGCTGCAAAGATACTGATTTCTTTTGAAAAACCACAAAAAACGTCCTTAAAAATGTGTAAAACTGTCTTATACGTGAAAAAGTTGTCACCTTTAGGATGGTTAAACTAAATATGTTACTATCTATTTTTCTTATCACTAAATGAGTTACGCATTTTTAATTTTATCACTATATGGGTTGTCAGCGAATCCCCATTATACCTAACTAGGTTACTCTTTTTAAGGAGCTATCCCTAGAAAGGTTACGGTGATGATATTCTTTCAAATGCAAAGATACACATTTTCAACTAATTAGAAGAATTTTCCCAAGGATTTTTCCACATTTTCTGCTGTGGCCCCGCTTGAGTATGTGCAACAGATGGTGTTTGATTACCGATACTCATATGCGGTCTTTCGTCGTTATAAAACGCAATAATCCTGGTCAGTTCCTTCTTACATACTTTACGAGTAGGAATTGTCATCCTATAAAGCCATTCCGTTTTTAAAATGCCGTTTGCACGTTCTGCTATGGCATTCTCCAAAGGATCTCCTGTTTGAGTCATACTTATTTGTGAGCCATGACTTTTTAGGATAGACACATAATTCTGACTGCAATACTGGCTTCCTCTGTCAGAGTGATGGATGAGTCCTTTTGCAGTTTCTTCATCAATGCTTTTATATGCCATTTTAAGCGCTTCTAATGGATATACAGTTTCTAATGTTGGACCAACAGCCCATCCAACGATTTTATGGGAATACAGGTCTGTTATAAGCGAGAGGTAGCACACACCTTCATTGGTTTCAACATAGGTGATGTCACTTGCCCAAATCTGGTTCGGACGGGTAGGAACTACTCCCTTAATCAAGTTTGGATATTTGCGGTAATTATGGTCGGAATCTGTTGTCTTATAGCGCCTACGGCGCTTTATACGCACCATGAGCCCATGCTTACGCAGCATCTCAATAAATGCGTCACGACCAGGGAAACAGCCTGTATCCTCAAACATCTGTTTCAATATGGCATGCAACTTTACAGCTCCTAAGCCAGGATTTGACTTACGATACTCACGTGCCTTTTCAATGATGATAGACTCAATGACATCTTCAGCAAAGCCGTCAGAGACATTGCGCTTATTATATGCTTGCCGGGTGAAACCAAACAGCCCACATAGAGTGCCTAAACCTTGGCTCTGGCACTCTGTGCGGAGCAAGCTTACTGTTTGGTACCAGATTTTTTTCTCACAGGAATATTGAAGGTTTCTTCTGCGAGGTCAATCATGGTGGAGAATGCCTTAGAGCGAAGCTTCTCTAACTCCAAAGCCTTGCGGAGACGCTTAATCTCTGCATCTTTCTCTTTCAACTGTTCATTTGTTGTCTTTGCCATATCGTCACGGTTTTGGTCTTCTGGCGGCAAAGATAACAAATCTTTTTCATTTAAGAACTTATCCATCCAAGAAAATAGCACTGTACGACTGCTTATATAGTATTTCTTGATGATTTCTTCTGCTGGGAGCCCACTCTCCATATACTCTCGAACTATCATGATACGATCATCATCTGTAAAAGAGTAGCTATTCAACTCTACCTCACGGGTCTCAAACCAACCAGTGTCCTCATTATACACACGTTCAATTCTTGTCTTACGTTTCATTGTCACTTCTGTTTGTTCCTAAGTGACAACCTTTTTCAGGGAAGTACAAACCACAAAAGGTCGTCCTTAAAAGTGTGATATTTTACAACAAGTCGAACAAAAAAGTGCAAAAACAGCTGATATGCAAGTGCGCATACCAGCTGCTTTCTTAGTATGCTCGGCAGACCTGCTGACTGCAGTGAGCAGACCTGCTGACTAGGCTCAGCAGAGCTGCTGAGCCTAGTGACAACTTTCCAGAAGCAGTCTCCTTGAACTCCATATTCTATCTCTTTGAACCTGATCAGACGTCTTCTTTCACTTGCGCAGTCATATTCTTCAGCTTACGGAGCCGTATCCTTCGGTTAACGGAGCCGTATCCTTCAGCTTGCATAGTCATATCCTTCAAAATACTCAGTCGTCTCGTTTCGTTCACTCAGCCGTTTGCTTTAGCTCTTACAGGGCGTCTTGCTGGCTGCTATTATATCCTGAGTATTGCTCGGGACCAGGAACATTGGGTCCTTTTGTCTATTCTTGAACCGTATGCGAAGGTTCTGTATAATATAAACAAAAGAAGTCCGTGGACTTACACATTGTCCACGGACTTCTTGGAATATAATCTCAATGATTGGAATCTCTTACTTTCTAAAGTATTTTCCTACCACTGGCAGACTCTTTAATGGGAAATCCTTCTTCACGAGATAAGCGGCGAAGATGAGGATGAGTACCGTATTGATGAGGCAGGCAATTCCACTGGAGAAGTATCTGTTTGCCTCGGTCATTCCTGCAAAGAGGATGAGGGCGAGAACCACATAAATCATAATCTCTTTCACCGGATAGTTGATAGGATACTTCTTCTGACCCACAAAGTAGGAGAGAAGCATGGCTGTTCCATAACCTGCGAAACCGGCCCAGGCACAGGCGATGTAACCATAAACTGGTACGAAGATAACGTTGATGGCAATCAATACTGCACAACCGATGCCTGAGAAGTAAGCACCCCAGATGGTCTTGTCGATGAGCTTGTACCAGAAACTGAGGTTGAAGTAAACTCCCATCATGATTTCGGCAGCCATTACGATAGGCACTACCTTCAATCCATCCCAGTAGTCGCGACCGATGATGTGGCGCAATACATCCAGATAACCTACCACCACCAGAAAAGCCAAGAGGGTGAAGATGACGAAATATTTCATCGCCGAAGCGTAAGTCTGTCGGTTGTCCTTATCCTTTGCCTTGCCGAATACGAATGGCTCGTAAGCATAGCGGAAAGCCTGGGTAATCATCGCCATGATCATCGCAATCTTGCTGGCTGCTCCGTAGATTCCGAGCTGCGTATGAGCATCGCCCTTCTCATAGATGTAAGGGAAGAGAATCTTGTCGGCTGTCTGGTTCAGAATACCGGCAATACCGAGCACGAGGATAGGCCAGCTGTAGCCCATCATCTTCCTGACGAGCACCTTGCATTCGCTCCAGGAGCATTTCTCGCCCATGAATCCTTCCTTCAGTTCCTTGTAGAAACAGAAGGTGATGGAGGCGGTACAAACCAGGTTGATGTAGAAAGCATAACCCACATCGTGACCATCCATGATGACGTAGTAAACCAGGTTGAGCGCAATGTTCAGACCGATGAAGAGCAACTTGAAGGCAGCAAACTTCAATGGGCGCTTCTTGTATCTGAGGTAAGCGAACGGGATGCACTGGAAGGCATCAATAGCCACGGTTACGAACATGGTCCATACATAAGCCGGATGGTCGGCGTAGCCCATCGCATCGCTCAAAGGCGTGATGAAGAGGAATACCAGGGCGATGAAGAGCAGGGAAGTGAAGCCCACCATGCTCAATACCGTGTGATAAACCTTTTCTGAGTTTTCTCCCTCCTTGTTGACAAAACGGAAGAAGGTGGTCTCCATTCCGTAGGTCAGGATAACGAGGAGTAATGCCGTATAGGCGTACATGTTGGTGATGACACCATAACCACCACTTGCGGCGCTAATCTTAGCCGTATAGAGTGGTACAAGCAGATAGTTGAGGAATCTGCCGATGATACTGCTCAAACCATAGATGGCGGTATCCTTTGCTAAACTTTTGAGGTTTGCCATATTAATTTGTTTTTTATTATCCGAAGAATAAATATGCTATAGCGATTGCTGCGATGACTCCTGCCAAATCGGCGAGCAAGCCGCAAGCCACGGCGTGGCGGGTATTCCTGATGCTTACGCTTCCGAAATATACTGCCAATATATAGAAGGTGGTATCGGTGGAACCCTGGAAGATGCAGCTCAATCTGCCCACAAACGAATCAGGACCATAGTTCTTCATCGCCTCCAGCATCATGCCTCGTGCACCACTTCCCGACAGCGGTTTCATGATGGCGGTAGGTAGGGCGCCTACGAAATCGGCGTTCAAGCCGCATTGTTCTACCGACCACGAAATGCCTTGAATCACCATATCCATCGCTCCCGAAGCACGGAACACGCCGATGCCCACAAGGATAGCTACGAGATAAGGGATAATCTTTACCGCAGTAGTAAAACCTTCCTTCGCTCCCTCGATAAATGCATCATAAACATTCACTTTCTTCCAGAAACCAGCCAGGATGAAGCAGAGGATGATGCCCAGGAGAATCATATTCGAAGCCAGGGTAGTAACTGTATTCATCGTATCCTTGTCCATCTGTCCGAATCCCCAGATGATGATGCCTACGAAGGCGCACATTCCCAATAGAGTAGCGAGCAATACCGGCTGCAGGATGTTGATGCGCTGCCAGAGCGAAGTGATGATGATTCCGGCAAGCGTAGCCACGAGCGTAGCCATCAGGATAGGGATGAATACATCCGTAGGCTGGGCTGCTCCGTAGGAGGCACGGAAGGCAAGGATGGTGGTAGGGATGATGGTGAGACCTGAGGTGTTCAGAACCAGGAACATGATCATCGGGTTCGTTGCCGTATCCTTCTTCGTGTTGAGCTCCTGCATCTGCTGCATCGCCTTCAATCCTGTTGGTGTTGCTGCATTATCGAGTCCCAGCATATTCGAAGCGATGTTCATGAAGATGCTTCCCATCACCGGATGGTTCTTCGGAATATCGGGGAAGAGACGGGTGAAGACCGGGCTGAGTGCTCGTGCCAACACATTCACTACTCCCGCCTTCTCTCCAATCTTCATGATGCCAAGCCAGAGTGCGAGCACGCCCGTCAGTCCGAGAGAAATCTCGAAGGCATTCTTGGATGAGTCGAAGGTGGAATCTACAATCTTCTGGAAGATAGTCGTATCTCCCATTGCCAATCCGATGAGTGCGAAGATGAACGCAATCACGAAAAATGCTATCCAAATGTAATTTAAAACCATATTCTGTTTATGCTTTCTTAATCGTTGTTATTGCTAGTGGAATTCTTTGCGGATTGCTCTTTCATTTCGAGTAAAGTTCGTTCATATACCTCTTGTAGCTGGTAACTTGCAACACCTAATGGAGTGGTAATGCCTCTTAAAGCCCACTCAACAACAGATGAATCTTTGTCTTTGCATAGCAGAATACCAATGCTAGGGTTATCTCCTTCGTCTTTTAAAAGTTCGTCGGCTGCTGCAACATAAAAGTTAAGTTTGCCAACAAACTCTGGCATGAAATCAACCACTTTTAGCTCAATCACAACATAACATTTGAGTTTGGTATGATAGAATACCATGTCGGGGAAGTATGATTTTCCACTTGGTGTGGTAAGTTCCATTTGTCGCCCAACATAAGCAAAACCTTTGCCCAGTTCGAGTAAAAAACGAGTAATGTTTTGAGCCAGCTTATCCTCTAGGTCCTTTTCCGAGAAGTCGCCAGCCATGGATAAGAAATCTAATTTATAAGGGTCTTTGAGCATCTCGTTAGCCAAGGCTTTCTGTGGCGCAGGGAGTGTGGACTCAAAGTTATTCAAGGCTTTTCCCTTTTGCTCATAAAGATGGGCTTCGATAATATGTTCTAACTCATTACGACTCAAATTGCCTTCAATCACTTGGTTGAGATAGAACATTGCCTCCAATATGGTCTTGCATTTTGAGACAATGACAGTCTGATGCCTCCAGGGTACACGAAGCAAAATCGCAGGCATAGGAACGCTAGTACTTTCTAAGGTTTCTAATTTTGTACCAGCTTGGTACAAAAATTCATTTTGCGAAGAATAGAAGAGATACCACTTGCGTATTTTATAAAGATTTGACCAAGAAAAACCTTCTACATTTGGAAATGCAGAACGCAAGTCCAAACTAAGCTGTTTTATAAAATTAGTGCCCCACTTATATAGCTTTTGCTTGTTACAAATGTCTTCTCCCAAGCTCCAATAAAGCTTGTGCAACTCTTCATTGACTTTGATAGCCGCTTTGAGTTGGGCGATGCGAATACGACCTTTCAAATCGGAGAGCCACTTCACATAGTTGCTATCCGACATAATAGATTCACTATTCACGAATTGGGGTATGCTATTCTTTTCTGCCATATCGTTTACTCTTCTGTTTTATTTGTTGCTTTTCCAAGCACGGGTGCAAAAGTACAATAAAAATTTCGCATAGCGTGGTTAAATACAGAAAAATCCCTCAGAGAGGGAGGATTTTGATGAATTTTATCCCTCAATGAGGATTTTTTGCAAAAAACTTTTGTTCTTTCAAACATTATTCGTATATTTGCCGATGATTCTGAGTAAGAATCACGACATAATGGAAAAGGCGCATACTTAGCGCTTTGTTCTTGACGGATTGAAACTTCGCAAACTTCATGCATTGTCAGAACATAGCAACGGTAGGTGCTCTCGGGATGTGTTAATTCACATCCCTTTACTGGTATGGCTTATTGCGTCAAGGCGATAGGTCTATATCCGTATGGGGAAAAGTGTATACATATCGGCGTGGGCTTCGACGTTGCTCGTTCAACAATGCAGGGCAATGCGAAGGCCTCAATCCGTGGGACGAGTGACAGGTAAGTTCCCACGCTTTTTTATTTTGCCGAAACCGAAATCTTAACCCGCCAAGTCTCGGGAACACCTGGCAAAATGATAATATACCAATGAAACAGAACGATTTTTACTACTTTTGTTAAGCCGAAATCAAGAAATTTCGCTTATGAACCATTATGGACTTGATGGTTTCAAATAGAATAACTATCTTTGTCCCCGACATTTAATAACTTTAAAATAGAATAGCGTATGAAACATGTAAATGCTTATCCTTTTGTTGGTAAGGATTACGAGAAAGGATTCTTGAATAGTGGCAAGAAAGTGTTGTTGTTAGGACTAAGCCATTATAATGAAGAAAATGTTGGTGCTCCTTGTCACCATACATTTACTCAAGAAATTGTGGACGGTTTTGTAAGTGGTGAAGATGCCTCTTTCTATAGAGGCTATACTAGCCAAACAAAGGCTTTGTTGAACAGGGAAATATCTGTAGATGATAGAGAATGCGTTTGGAATCAACTTGCTTTTTACAATTTTATTCAGTTCAATATAGCAAGACCAGGTGTAAAGGATACTTCTGACGAGTTTAATAGCTCTGTTTCGGCATTCAAGGAAATTCTTGAAGAGTTGAAACCTGATGTTATCATAACTTGGGGTTATGGTCTCTTCAATAGACTTTATCCTCTTGGCGAGAAAGATGGTGAGAAACTGTTTCTGGCTAATGGTGATGAGGTTTATACTCGTTGGTTTAGCACTGGCGGCGAAGATAAGGCTCTTATGATTCGCCAGCGTCATCCTTCTCGTGGATATTCTTGGCGAGAATGGGCTAAGGTTTATCAAGATTTGTTTGACAAATAGAAATGTATGGATACAAAGCATAAACGTTGCCCCTATTGTGGGGAGGAAATCCTTGCCGTGGCAAAAAAATGTAGATATTGCGGTGAATGGCTTGATGCTGACACAGAAAAGTCTATGACTCAAAAAGTAGATAGTATAGAGCCTGAAGAGGCAAGCACCACAGTTGATCGTGAGGAGAAAACATCTTTCTGGCGAAAGTCTTGGAAGGTGCTTTCTGCTATACTTGTGGTAATTCTGTTTGTTGGGATAAAAGTAGGACTGAAAGAAGGGGGCAGAGAGCTTGTGAAAGAAGCAGCAAAAGCACAAACTACAAAAGGTGATACTTTATCTGACGAAGCACAAGAAGTATATGCATTTAAAATGCTGAAAGAGGGTGATGACTATTTCTGGTATTTGACGGATGGAGGTGATAATGTGTACGTTTATGACGATGAAACATCATACGAGGATTTTGTCTTTCCTGCAATTGTATCAGGCGAGTTGAAAAGAAGATTGCTTCTGATAATGGAGATGAAGTATCCTAGTAAAACGTTTTGGCATTCTGCAGAGTGTGAACGTCATACCGTTGATGCTTTTAACCAATATGGAAGCTGCGTGATGGAACTTCCGATGAAAGAACGGAAGGAATTGGATGGCGTGGATATAACAGAAGTGATAAACAAAGCATATTACGATTGGAATCCTTTTCTGGTAAGAATCGTAGATAAGGGATATGGCTTCCAAACTTATTGCGTCAGAAAATCTCAAGAGTGGGATGGACAAAGGTTCGTAAGATTTTCGCGAGGAGAAAATGATGGGATAAAGATGGAAATAAATAGTACTAATGCTTTTCTATAAAAAAGGAAAATTATGAAACATATTATTTTACTTATAGTAGCTTTGCTATGTATGGTTGGTAGCAATGCTCAAACGAGAAAGCCTCAAATGAGAAAAATGGGGCAAACGTCTCAAACGGTTAAGGGTAAGACCACTTCTATGGGTAAGAAGAATAGAGGTGCAAGAAATAAAAAGTCGGTGGATTCAAATACACTGTTTTGGCAAAGACTTATTGAGAATGCTGCAAAAGAATCAGAACGCGAACGATATGAAATGACCGACAGAGGACGAGTCTTGAAAAATGTGAAGGAAAAATTTAGTGCATGGAATGAGATAAGAGAATTCGAGAAGACTACAGCTTACGAACAACGTTTACAGCAATCTTCAAAGTTTGTGTTTGACTCCATTTGCTATGACGCAATTAAGGATAGAATGGGGGAAAATTGGAGCTTGGATTTGGAAAAGTATAATGCCGACAAAGAATATTTTCCTATTACATGCAATTTTAATGAAATAAAAGCTACTGTATATGTATCTGTGCCTATAGCAGAAGCTCCACAATTTCAAAAGGATTTTAATAAGCATGGGGGATTTCAGACTGCAGAGCCACTACGTCGTTTTGGCAAGTTCGTTTATGTTCAGAATATGATTTGTCCGACCTCGATACTCGTAAATCGAAAGCCTTATTGGATTTGGCGTGGAGGCAATAGAGAAGGGTATTATGGTGAAATAAATGATGATTTCTTCATAGATGCAGATACAGCAAAGGTAACGTATAAAGATGCCAAGCCTTTGGTCGTAAAATTTAATGATTTGGGGATAAAAAACAAGTATCTTACAAATTATGTCTATGTCTTTAAAAAAGAGGAACATGTCAAGTCGATTATGATGCCTATAGATGGCAATTCGGAATTGGTTGATACAGATAAAATTTACGAACAAGTAGAAGAAATGCCTTCATTCCCTGGTGGCTCTAATGCCTTATTATCCTTCATTGCGGCTAATCTCAAATATCCTGTAGTTGCACAAGAAAATGGAATCCAAGGTAGGGTGATAGTAAAATTTGTTGTCGATAAAGATGGAAGAATTACAGATGTTGAGATTACAAGAAGTGTTGATCCTACTTTGGATAAAGAGGCTATGCGAATAGTCAAGGCTATGCCTAAATGGAAACCAGGGAAGCTTAAGGGAAACTGTGTTAGGGTGAAATATACTATCCCGATAGTCTTTGGACTTTCATAAAATATTCGAGTTTATAACTCTCGATTTACTTAGGGATAAATGGCAATCTTGGAGGGGAAATATCCAAGATTGCCATTAGCCTTTTCCTTATAAATTATCATATAGAATCTTTATCCAACAAGAAATCAAATACGTCCATAAATACGATGCCGTCATCGTTTTGGTATTTCTTGATGAGGTCGCCTGTTATCACATACTTTATAAAACTATCGTCTATACGTAGCAAAGGTAGATATTAGTCTCTATATTTACAATCATAACAGGAAAGATTTTTGCGGATTTCCGCGGTTTTCTTTCACAAAAATAATACTTTTATAGATTCTGCGTAGTATTTTTGCGGATTTCCGCAATTTTCTTTCGCAGAATTAACGGTTACGGCATGATATTTTAAGTTCGGTGATTTGTCGAATTCCATACTTTTCTCTCTTCGTCATCACATTATTCCCTATTCGTTATACTTTTTTAATCTCTCTTTTTATCCGATTTCAGAAAAAAGATGTACTTTTGCCGCTCAATTCATGAAAGACAGGAATTTGGTTATACAAAAACATTATTAAGGAAGCAAAGGACTTCTGTTATATTTTATAGTATGGACAAGAATGAGAGAATAAATAACGAGCAAGAGATGCCCGCAGAAACGAAAAAGAATCATTCCGCAGATGCGGATAGAGTAAAGGAAGTATATAAGGTGACGATAGCGGGAAGCATCATCAATGTGGTGCTGCTCGTACTGAAGTTTGTTGCAGGTATTCTCGGACATTCTGCAGCCATGATAGCGGATGCCATCCATTCGCTTACCGATTTCGCCACCGATGTGGTGGTACTGGTATTCGTAAAACTAGGCAATAAGCCGAAGGATAAGGACCATGATTATGGGCATGGCAAATACGAGACGCTTGCCACAGCCATCATCGGTATTTCGCTCTTCGTGGTGGGTGTGATGATCTGTTATTCTGGCGTAACCAAGACCTATCGTGCCATCTGCGGCGAGACACTCCAGCAGCCGGGCGTTGTAGCCTTGATTGCTGCCATCGTAAGTATCGTGATGAAGGAATGGGCTTATCAGTTTACGGTTAAAGCCGGAAAGAAATATCATTCCGAGGCTGTAGTGGCGAATGCCTGGCATCATCGCAGCGATGCTTTATCAAGTATCGGAACGATGTTCGGTATTGGTGGTGCCATTATCCTGGGAGAAAAATGGGCGGTGCTCGATCCGCTTGCAGCCATCATCGTGAGTGCCTTCATCATCAAGGCTGCCTGGGGACTGGTGATGCAGTCTGTGAAAGAACTGACGGATGCCAGTCTTCCAGAAACTGAGGAAGATGAAATCCTGAAGATTGCGAACGAAGAGCAGGGAGTGGGAGAGATTCATAACCTGCGTACCCGTCGCATCGGAAACAAGATTGCGATAGAAATGCATGTCCGCATGCCGGGTTCTCTTTCGCTTTATGAGGCTCATGAGCATGCTACTCACATAGAAACAAAACTGAAGCAGCACTTCGGTGCAGATACCCATGTGGGAATCCATCTCGAACCGATAAAAGTGAACGGAAAATATCAGAAACCGGAATAACTGAAATAAAAGGAAATAGCCGGAATAAAAGGAAACGAGCCTTGACGGAAGGATGAATCCTCCATCAAGGCTCGTTTTTTTATTTGATATCCGAATCGTGTTTCGGATATTTATCATCTTTTGGGATGATTATTATCTGATTATATTATCGGCCGAGATTTACGCTGGCTCCTGCCATAATCCACAAACCTGGCTGCTTAACAGCTGTGAGGTCGTAATAGCGGTGGCAAGTGATGTTGTCGGCTTTCACGAAGATATTGTATTTCTTCTCGTCCCACATCAGTTTGCAATCTATTTTGGTATATGGATGATAGCCATTCATTCTCTGCTGCCATCTTACGCTCCACGAAGCTGAAAGCTTGTTCCATATCTGATGATCCAGCCCGAATACTGCCTTGTGCTTGAGATACTCCAATGCGTAGAGTGATTTCAGAATGTTTGTCTCGGTCTTATGATCCTGATAGATGTAAGCATAACCCAACTTGATGCGGGTGATGAAACTGTTTGGTACCAACTCTCTCATGTAGATAGTTGCATCCACGTTGTAGCCCATGTTGTTGAGCTTTCCGATGTTCATCACGTGATACTTGCTGTCTTTCTGCTCGGTCACGGATGTCTGAACCCAGTCAATCATGTTGGTGCCGTGTGCGTAGAATCCGCTAACGGTTGCTGCAAAACCAGTCTGGCGATATTGAGTTCCCACCTTGAAGGTTGAGTTCTTTTCCGGGTTTAGGCTGATGTCGCCCTGCTGCACCACATTATTTATGTATAAGTCGGTGTAGGTAGGCATTCTCAATGCCTTGTTCCAGGAAGCGTAGAACTTCCAGTTATCGTTAGGACGATAACTCATATCCACACCAGGATAGAAACGGAAGTCGTTGTCCAAACCTGTATTCTTGTTAGCCAAGACACCAGCCGACAAGGTGAAACCGTCGAAGATAAAGTTGTGCTCCAGCATGATGTTGGTATTGGTGCGCTCGCCCTTTCGGGTATATTGACGGTCAGAACCCGAGATATCCTTATAGTCTTTCTCTGCGAGTTCCTCGCCCAATGCAGTAGAGTAGATGCACTCCTTGCTGATGTCGAAACCCACTGCGGTCTTACCCAAAGCCCAAGCCACGTTGGCATTCAGTCCACCACCATAAACATCGAGGTCGTGATAGTTCTCGCCTGCTGCAGCTCCAGCCTTTCCACGAATCAGCTGATAGTGATCCTTGAATTTGTTATAATAGAATTGAGGCGCAATCTCCCAGGTCTTCTCCTGGTTATGCAGACTCAGATTGAGCGAAGCCAGACCGTGGTCTGTCTTCTCATATTGGTTGTTATATTTGGCGCTGTAGAAAGTATTGGCACCATAGCTCTGGCTAGCAATACCCAACTGGGCGTTGATGTCGAAACGCTGGTCGTAAGAGAACGAGAGATTGCCGTAGCCCTGTCCCTTCTCGAAATCGCTGTTCTCCGTGCCGCCATCCGAGCGCTTGTAACCTCCGCTTACGGAATAAGCCTGGGTCCACTTGCCCGTTTCAAAAGCCGTCTGCACACGTCCCTGTGCTCCGAAACTTCCAAAGCTTCCGCCTTCTACACTTGCAGATACCCCCTCACTCTTAGCCTTCTTGGTTACGATGTTGATGGCACCATTGAAGGCTGAAGTTCCGAATAAGCGCGATGCCGCCCCCTCGAGCACTTCGATGTGGTCGATGTCGGCAAGAGCAACAGGAAAATCAGAAGCATTGTGACCAGTCTGAGGATTGGAAATGTTGACGCCATTCAAGAGAATGGTAATCTGGTCAAAGGTTCCACCATTGATGGAGATATCCGTCTGAACACCAAAGCCACCACGCTGACGGACATCCACGCCGGTAGCTAATTTCAATACATCGTTGATAGTCTGCGCAGCCGCACGATGAATATCGTCGCGGGTAATGACAGACACAATCTTAGGTGACTGCTCTACAGTCATCGGCGCACGAGATCCGGTAACGCTCACCGCATCCAGCTCGTAAGCCTTTCCGCCCTTGTAGAGGGTAGAATCAACCTTGGCTCCCTCTGTGCTTACGCCTGCTGCCTTAGCATGGCTCAGGGTAGCAACGCTGAGCGCGCCAACAAGTACCTCTCTTCCCAAAACTGCGAAGAGTGAGTAGTTCTTGTTAGAGAATCGGTTGAACTTCAAGCTGTTGCGCTTGTTGAAAATTGTTTTGTACATTAAATAAAATGTTTATAAATGAATAATAAATCGATGCCGCAAGCCTGCTCGGTTTTCGGCATTCGGGGTGCAAAGGTACTGCCTTTTGGGCAACTGACAAAATAAAATGTGAATTATTTTTTCAACTGCCGATGCAAAGTTAATGTAAATCAAGGTTGGTTTCCTACCTCACAAATCGTATTCAATTCAGCCTTCTTGTGGAATAAAAAAGTATTAATTAGGCATAATCCTCAATAGGGTGATGCGATTTTCTTAAAGAAACATTCGCTTTTTCAGATTATTCTTGTATCTTTGCAGTTGATATGGGCAGCATTCAGCAATCAGAATACTGCTGTCGCAATTTTATGGTAATTAGAAATTAAAAAGAAAGGAACAGATAAGATGGAAAAGATCAACGTAAAAGAACTGAATGACAACGTCTTCGAAACTATTGGTAAGGAGTGGATGCTGGTATGTGCCGGCAACAAGGATCATTTCAATATGATGACCGCCTCTTGGGGCTGTTTGGGATGGCTTTGGAACAAGCCGGTGGCTGTGGTCTTTATCCGTCCGGAGCGTTTCACCCACGGCATCATCGAGGAGAATGAATTCATGACCCTCTCTTTCCTCGGTCATAGCGAGGAGGCTCGAAAGATTTATAACTTCTGCGGCTCCAAGAGCGGACGCGATTTGGATAAGGTGAAGGAAACAGGACTGATTCCTGTAGAAACTGATAACGGCAGCATCGCCTTCGAGCAGTCACGACTCACCCTGGAATGCCACAAACTTTATAAGGACAGTATGACCGCCGAGAAGTTCCTCGACAAGGACCTGCTCCAGTGGTATGGTGCCAAGGGTGGATTCCATGATGTCTATGTTGTGGAGATTACCAATGCTTATAAAAAGTAAGAATTAAAATATGGCTCAAGAACAAACAGCAATTCGTGAACGCCAGAAAACCAGGCTCAAGGAGCCGGGGCGTTACGTGGTAATGATGTTCAACGATGACTTCACACCGATGGACTTCGTGGTAGAAATCCTCGAATCCATCTTCTTCAAGTCGCAGGCTGAGGCTGAAGCAATCATGCTCAAGGTTCATCACGAAGAAAAAGCCGTGGTGGGCACCTACAGCTATGACATCGCCAAGAGTAAAGTGGAGAAAGCGATGGAGAAAGCCCGTACGCAGAAGTTTCCGCTTAAACTCACTTATATGCCGGAATAGGCGTTGATTTCGGGGAAATATCCCCAATATATGCTAAGAAAAAGAAAGGAAAGAATAGAATGGATAATATGGGATTAACCCGATACATGAGTGTTCTGATGGACGATGCCATGAAGCAAGCCCGGTTCTTCGACCACGAGTTCGTGATGCCCGAGCACATGCTGCTGGCGTTGCTCAGGCAGTATGCATTCTGTCAGGCGCTGCAGGAAGAAGGCGTAGACAGCCTCAAAATGCACGAAGACTTGGTGGGATGGCTCGCCAAGCAGGAGCGTGTGCCTGAAACCATCAAGTATCTGCCTGAGCCGTCATCGCTCTTCAAAACCATGTTTGGAACGGCGTGCGCCCTGGCTGCTGCTGCCGACAGACAGCTGGTGAATGTACCCCATTTTGTGCAGGCGATGTTTGGCTTGCAGAATTCAGAAGCCGCCTTCCTGCTGTGCAAGAATGTGGGCGACCGGCAGGGCGAGTTCCTGGCGAGCGTTGACAGTTATTATCCTATTGGAGAAGACACTGGAGAGGCTGGCATGGGCATGGGAGCAGACTTTGATGATGACGATTATGCCAACGAGTATGATGACGACGAGGAAGAAGGCAGAAGACAGGTTGTACAGGATTGGCATCAGCTGGTTACCTGTATTTCTGACAAGGTAGAAGAGCACAATCCGCTCATCGGAAGAGAACAGGAACTGGACAGAACCATCCAGGTGCTCTGCCGTGCCGAGAAGAACAATCCGCTCCACATCGGAGAAGCCGGAGTCGGCAAGACAGCTCTGGTCTATGGTCTCGCCAAACTCATCAACGAAAACCAGGTTCCTGAACGCCTCAAGGGGGCTCGCATCTACGGCATGGATATGGGACAGATGCTTGCCGGTGCCCAATATCGCGGCGACTTCGAGAAACGCATCAAGATGGTGATGGAGGGAGCCGTGAAGGAAGGCAATACCATTATCTACATCGATGAGATTCATAATATGATAGGTGCCGGTCGTGGCTCAGATGGCGGACCTGATGCATCCAATATGCTGAAGCAATATCTGGAGGCAGGCGATATCCGTTTCATCGGTTCTACCACCTACGAGGAATATAACCGTTACATGGCTCAGAGCAAGGGCATCGTGCGCCGGTTCCAGCAGATAGATATCAAGGAACCTACCGAGGAGGAGGCTATCAAAATATTGGAGGGCTTGCAGTATAAATACAACAAGTTCCACAATGTAACCTATCGCAAGGACGCCCTGGAATATGCCGTCCGTGCCAGCGCCAAATATATCAGCAACCGCTGTCTGCCTGATAAGGCCATCGACCTGATGGATGAGGCGGGTGCTTATCTGGAGGTGCATCCGGTAGAATCTCGCCAGCGCTCTTATGTTACCAAGTCTATCATCCAGCAGATTCTGATTAAAGTCTGCAAGATTGATGCGGCTGCGATGAAAGATGAGAATAACGATGCTTTGGCTACGCTCCGTCAGCGCATACTCGACAAGATTTACGGTCAGGACAAGGCTGTAGACAAGGTGGTTGAGGCTGTGATGATGGCAAAGGCGGGATTGACAGATGATGACAAACCATTGGCTTCGCTCCTCTTCGTGGGACCTACCGGAGTAGGAAAAACCGAGGTGGCACGGCAGTTGGCCAAGGAACTCGGCATCGAACTGGTACGCTTCGATATGAGTGAATATACCGAGAAGCATACCGTGGCAAAACTCATCGGTTCGCCAGCCGGATACGTGGGTTATGAGGATGGAGGACTTCTGACCGATGCCATCCGCAAGACGCCAAACTGTGTACTCCTGCTCGACGAGATAGAGAAGGCGCATAGCGATATCTACAACATCCTGCTCCAGGTAATGGACTATGCCCGTCTGACTGATAACAAGGGCCAGAAGGCTGATTTCCGTAACGTGATTCTCATCATGACCTCAAATGCCGGAGCGCAATATGCTTCACGGGCTAGCGTAGGTTTCAATGGGAACGTAAGTCGTGGCGAAGCGATGCTGGCACAGGTGAAGAAGACTTTCAAGCCTGAGTTTATCAACCGACTTTCCGACATGGTGGTGTTCAACGATATGGATAAGCACATGGCAGAACTGATTCTTGCCAAGAAACTTCGTCAACTCGATGCGAAACTGGCAGCAAAGGGAGTTACCGTAACGTTAACCGATGCTGCGCGCGAACAGTTGCTGAAATGGGGCTTTACCAAGGAATATGGTGCCCGCGAGATGGACCGTGTCATCGGTAACCGCCTGAAACCGATCCTGATGAAGGCGCTGCTCTTCGGCAAACTCAAGAAGAGTGGCAAGGCGCATGTCGACTTTGACGGAAAGGAACTGGTGATTAATTATTAGAATGAAAGTCTAGTCAAGAATATTCTTGATAAAAGATAAGCGTATGATATTACAGATAGATGATACTGCAGACGAGATTTATTTTCCCGATCCGCATTATGGCGATGAGGATGGATGCTTTGCGATTGGTGGCGATTTGAGTATCGACCGCCTGTTGCTGGCTTATAGCAATGGCATCTTTCCCTGGTATAGTTTCCGTGACCAGCCTGAAATACTCTGGTTCTGTCCGATGAAGCGTTTCGTCATCTTCCCTGATGAAATCCACATCAGTCATTCTATGCGTACCCTGATGAGGAAGAACCGATACAGCGTAGGAATCAACGAAGATTTCGATGGCGTGATACGGGGATGCAGCAAGACCAACGGACGGTATTGGGAAGATGGCGCATGGCTGGGCGAGAACATCATCCAGGCATTTACTGCCCTCCATAAGCAGGGCTTTGCGGCGAGCGTAGAGGTATGGGATAATGAAACCGATGAACTGGTGGGGGGACTTTATGGTGTCACCATCGGCAAGGTTTTTATCGGAGAAAGCATGTTCTCCAGGGTTCCGTCAGCTTCTAAGATTGCCCTCATCTTCCTTGCCAGATACTTGCAGGAGCACGGTGGAAAGATGATAGATTGTCAGTTGGAGACTCCTCATCTCAAATCGATGGGTGGCAGATATATTTCTTACGAGGAATATATGAAGATTATGAACGAAGAATAAGAGATGTTCTTCTCGGAATAGAAGAACATCTTCTTTTGAATAAAAAATAAAGGCTAGGTTCCCGGAATCGTGAACCTAGCCTTTGTTATTATCTGGCTTTTTGCTTTTTATTAGAATATCGGTGTGCCGATGCAGCCGTTAGGTGCCTGAATATGCAGCATCGCACAAACGGTAGCGGCTATATCTGTCATATAGTGAGGCTGGGCACTCTCGCCGTGCTGGATGCCCCAACCCATAAACAGGCAAGGAATATGGATATCGTATGGATTCCATGCTCCGTGGGTAGTTCCCTTGCTGCTGTAATAATCGTAGTGACCTGGTTTCAGTACAATCTGAACACCTCCGCTGCGCTCGCGGTTATAACCGTTAATGGCGCGGAACTTCAGCTCTTCAGGGATGCTCTCGATAGAGGTCTTCTCCATGTCGAAGGCATAGTGCACGTCCTTGTCTTTCTTCAGTCTGTCTACTACCACCTGCTTGATGGCTGCGTAATCCAGACCGAGTTCTTCGATGATGTCTGTATTGAAGAATACCTGATAGTTCATAATGGTCTTTACTAGGTCCTTGTCGGTGTTGAACTTTGTCTTCAGACTCTTGTTCAATTCGTCTACCAGTCCCTTCTTGTTCCAGATGCCGGCAGGGATTCGTTGATCCTGCAGGAAGGTAGCGTTGTTTACGCCTCCATGGTCGGCGGTGAGGAAGGTGAGATAATTTCCCTTGCCTACGGTCTGGTCGAGATAAGCGAAGAAATCTGCCAAAGCCTTATCTAATCTGAGATAGCAATCCTCTGTTTCGATAGCGTTTACGCCCACCTGATGACCGATGTAATCGGTGCTTGAGCAGCTGATGGTCAGCAAATCAGTATCTGTGTTTCTACCCAGATTTTCTCCCTCAATGGCAGCCTTGGCAATATCGAAAGTCAGGTTGCAGCCGAATGGGGTACTGCGGAGAATCTTGTAACCATGCTTTTTATATAAAGTAGGCAGGTCGAGTGGCAATACCGCCTTCTCGCCCTCAGCGATTCCATTCTCGTAGTTGTTGTCATCGCTGGTGCTCTCCTTATAGGAATCGATAGGATAGAGCGTCTCCCATTTCTTGGAAAGATACTTGTTTGGGAGTTTCTGCTTGTTGAACTTGTTCACCCACTCAGGCAACTTATCCATATAGAAAGTACTGGTGATGAACTTGCCCGACTTGTCATCAAACCAGAAAGCGCCATTGGCGTGATGGCCCGCAGGGAGGATGGATGCTCTGTCTTTCAAGGCTACACCAATCACCTTAGAGCGGTTGTTGGTAGCCAGACGGAGTTCATCGCCGATGGTTGTTACCCACAGATTGCGAGGCGACATCTTGCCAGCCTTGCTGTCAGAACCTACAGGGTTGACGGTATCGTCGGCAGTACAATACACTACTTTTCCATCTTTCACGAAGTTGTTTCCTGCAATTCCGTGGATGGAAGGAACGGAACCGGTCCAGATAGAAGAGTGGCCGATGGCTGTAACCGAAGGGATGTAAGGAATCTTGCAGTTTTCTACGCTGAAACCTTCTCCGAGCATTCTCTTGAATCCGCCTTCGCCGTAGCGGGCGTAGTAGCGATAGAGATAATCCCATCGCATCTGGTCGATAACGATGCCTACAACGAGTTTAGGGCGTTGAGGCTGAGCCTGTGCAATGCCGCAGAAGCAGCAGAGCACGAAGATGAGTTTGATAATCTTATTCATAGTCAAAATGTCTTTTTTATACATAACCATTCAGTATTGTATATTAGAATTCGGTTGCAAAGATACAACTTATTTTGGTATTTAACGATAAAAAAGACGATTTTTACCCAAACTTCTCATGGCGTTCAATACGGCCAGTACCGTAACACCTACATCGGCAAAGACAGCCATCCACATGGTGCCGAGACCAATAGTGGCGAGAATTAGTACGGCAACCTTCACTCCGATGGCAAATATCACGTTCTCGTGAGCGATATGAATGGTTCTTCTGGCTATCTTCACGGCAAGGGCAATCTTTCTAGGGTCATCATCCATCAGTACTACATCGGCAGCTTCGATGGCTGCATCGCTTCCAAGTCCACCCATGGCAATGCCCACATCGGCACGCTTCAATACAGGGGCATCGTTGATGCCATCGCCTACATAAGCGAGCGTCTTGCCTGCTGGTTTTGTCTTCAGCAGTTGTTCTACATGCGAAACCTTATCGGTTGGCAGCAGTTCTGCGCGGCACTCGTCCAGTCCCAGTTTGTGGGCAACATCTTTTCCCACTTCTCTGCGGTCACCCGTCAGCATTACCGTTTTCTCTATTCCAAGTTCTTTCAGCTCTCTGATGGCATGGGCGCTTCCTCCCTTAAGGGTGTCGTTGATCACAATATGTCCCGCGTACTTGCCATCAATGGCGACGTGGATGATGGTTCCCACCTGGTTGCAGTCGTGCCATTGGGCACCGATGCTTTCCATCATCTTCTTGTTGCCCACGAAAACCACCTTGCCGTTCACTTTGGCACGGATACCCTGTCCTGCAATCTCCTCTACATCGGTCACCTCGCAGCCATCCGTTGCTTCTTGTGGAAAGGCAGTACGCAGGGCTGCGCCGATAGGGTGGGTAGTGAAATGTTCAGCATGAGCCGCCAAATGCAGCAGAATCTTCTCCTTGTCAGAATATTCACCAATATGTATATTATCAGCATCGTGGGATGAATGGTCTGGGCAGGAATCATCAACATGAACAGCTGCCACGGCAAACTCTCCGTGGGTCAGAGTTCCGGTCTTGTCGAACACAACGGTTCCCACCTTGGCTAAAGCATCCATATAGTTGCTGCCCTTGATGAGAATACCGTTCCGGGATGCTCCGCCGATGCCGCCAAAGAAGGTGAGGGGCACGCTGATGACCAGGGCGCATGGGCAGGAAACCACCAGAAATATCAGGGCGCGGTTGAGCCATAATGGGAAGTTCTCGCCAAAGGTTCCTTCACCTACGATTCCTGTTGCTGCCAGGAATGGAGGAATAACCGCCAGGGCAATGGCTGCGAAAACAACGATAGGAGTATAGACTCGGGCGAAACGGGTGATGAAAGCCTCGCTCTTCGACTTGTTCTTGTCTGCACTCTCTACCAGAGAGATAATCTTGGATACGGTACTCTCGCCAAAACTCTTGGTGGTACGTACACGAACTACTCCTGAAAGGTTGATGCAACCGGACATGATAGTATCGCCTTCATTCAAATCCCGTGGCATACTCTCACCTGTCAGGGCAATGGTATTCAAGGCTGAGTTTCCCTCAACAACAGTACCATCCAATGGAACTTTCTCTCCCGGACGGATTACGATAGTTTCTCCTATCTTGACGTCTTCCGGCGAAACCGACTCTACTTTTCCGTTTCTTTCAACATTCGCTACATCCGGTCGGATATTCATCAGATGCGAAATACTGTCGCGGCTCTTTCCTTCCGCATATCCTTCGAAGAGTTCGCCCACCTGAAAGAAGAGCATCACAAAGACTGCCTCCGGGAATTCTGTATCTGATCCTGGGAAGAATCCGATGCAAAGTGCTCCGATGGTTGCAATAGCCATCAGAAAGTTTTCGTTAAACATATCGCCCTTGGCAATACCTTCTGCAGCTTCGCCCAGCGTCTCATGTCCTATCAATAAATAAGGAATGAGATAGACGAGGAGCAACTGCCAGGTTGCCAGACTGTATTCCTTTTCGATGAAAACAGCGATAATCAGGAGGATGATGGTTGCTCCTATCAGAAAGAGTTTGGATTTCAAACCGCCTTCTTCATGGTGATGATGGTGGTGGCAACCGCACCCCTGGTGCTCATGTTCTTCTGTGCCGCATGAGCAATCATAATGATGTTCATGATGATGTTCGTGAGAATTTTCACAATGGCATTCATGATGATGTTCGTGAGAATGTTTCATTTCTTCCATAATTTTGCAATACTTTTAGTTCTATATAATCAGGAACATTCAGTTCCTTTTTCTATTTCGGTTGCAAAATTACAAAAAGGTTTCTGCAACTTGGTTGCAAAAGCTCCAGTTGCCCTCTTTTTCTTGCCGGATGCTCTTACTCGGTCGTTTGGCTTCTTGGGCAAATTAAGAAGAAACGTGAAGATGATAGCTCATCGAGAAGACATTCTCTAAAATCAGGGGCATGCCGTATCAAGTAACGACATGCCTCTATTGCTTTATTCTTCATTTACCATTTCCCAATCCAAAACGCCTTTGCCTTCTTCGTCTAGTTCTATGCCTAAGCCTACTACCTCTCGCTTGTCGGCCTTGAAAGGCTCCAGGTATTGTTGGTCTTGAATTTGCTTGATGGCAGCTTCCTTGCCACCATTGTTTCTTAACTTCAACTCTATTACGTAGATGTGATGAGTTGTTTTGACAATGAGGTCGATTCTACCAGTAGAAAGCATGTGCTCTACTTCCACCTTCAAACCGATGGCATTCAAGATGGTACTGATGATCAGTCGGTAACGCTCTTCCATATCCATGGATGCCAACTTCTTGTTGCTGTAAGGTACGTCGGCAACCAATGCTTTGAGCGCTTTCATCGCCTTGTCTAACTCTTTATATTCCAAATATTGGTACAACTGCGCTTGCAGAGACTGCGTATCAGCCTCTTGTCGCATGGTCAATGCAGGCAGTACGCATTCGTAGAGCGCCTGTTTTACCTCTTCGTTTGGGAAGCCTAAGTGATAGACATTTCCTACGCACGATTTGATGGTGAGATAACCTGATTGATATAAGAAGAGTTCTGGACCTCCGCCAGTAACATCGGAAGTCTCCAATGTGTTGCGGAGAATCATGCAATCCTCAAAATCCGGTAGGCGCAACTCTGCATCCTTGATGAACTTCGGCAGCATGGATGTGGCTCCCGATGATGCCCAATAACTGTTGAGATCCTGGGTGTCAAGCGCATTGATGAGGCTGAAAGGATTGTAGATGTCAACCATGTTTCGGCGACTGAAATGGTAACCGTCGTAGTAGTCCTTCAGTTTGTCGTGGGTTTCCTGCAAAGTCCATCCGTTTACCTCTGCCATTTTTTCAAGTTCAGGCTTGAAGTTCTCTTTTATCTCCTCCTCAGTGATGCCGCAGATGGCTGCATATTCAGGGAGGAAACTGATGTTGGTTAGATTGTTGAGCACGGAGAAAAGGGAAATCTGCGTAAACTTAGTGATGCCTGTGATAAAGACCAGACGCTCGTATTCATCATCGGCCTTTAAAATGGCAAAGACTTCACGATATACCTCGGTACATGCTTCGTGTTCCGGGGTTTTCCAGGAGTGCTGGAGTGGAGAGTCATATTCGTCGATGAGGATGGCAACCTTCAAGCCCGTCTGTTTGTATGCCGTCGTAATGATGGCATCAAAGCGGTCGGCAAGCTGGGCGGTAGGGTCGGGAGTGATGACATACTTCTCTTCGTAGTATCCGAATCGCAGATTCAGGTATGAACGCAAGGTTTCTGCATTGGCGCCTCCACGGCTCATGTCGAGTCGAATCACGGGATATGCCTTCCAATCCTTCTCCAAGTCCATGATTTTGAGCCCTTCGAAGAGTTCCTTTCTTCCTTCGAAGTAACATTGTAACGTATCAATGAGCACAGACTTTCCGAATCGGCGAGGACGGCTCAAGTAATTATACCTTCTACCTTTGTTCGCCAAATCCCAAATGATGTCAGTCTTATCAACATAGAGATAGTTTTCTTCTCTTATCTTGTTGAAAGATTGTATGCCTATAGGCAGCTTTCTGTATTCATTGTTTGCCATAATCCTTTCTCCTTTATTTGTATGGCGCAAAGATACGGCAAATAATTGAAACCACCAAATTTTGAAAGAGGAATTATGGTGTTGCTTTTTGGATGTACATTCTTTCTGCAAGCTTGAATTCGCTGTTTCAATCATAGTTTCCCAAAATTGCATAAATAGCAAAAAACGACAAAATATGGCACAAAAACTAGTAGCATCATTCGGTACGTTTTCAGAGCGTAAATGTACCATGGCTTTAGTGTTAAGGATATTAAGAAGATGTCAAAGAAGGAGATGCCAGAGCTTTTTGCGAAGTTCGAAGAAGAAAAAGGAAATGCAGTGCATTATCAGAGAAGTGACACAAAAGTGTTTGTTTTTGGGCGATAGCTTGAAAATAATCCTCAAATCTTTGGCATTTCGTATTTATTTTCGTAATTTTGCCCTTATTTAGGCGATAAACTATAAGGAACAATGACAAAAGAAGAGCTTGAAAAGCGAATCAATGAGATAGAATGGGATGATTCCGAAATGAAGACAGCCCAGAATAAACTTCCTAATGATGTCTGGGAAACGGTATCTGCTTTCTCTAACACATCAGGAGGTTGGATTGTGTTTGGTGTTCACCAGCATGGTAAGAATGTTGATTTTAAAAGCGATTTGGTATGCTCTACCGTAACGTATTGGTTTAGTGACCAAGCTAATGACCAAGCTAGTGACCAAGCTAGTGACCAAGCTAGTGAACAAGTTAGTGAACAAGTTCAAATATTAGTAAATGCAATTCGAGAAAATGTGTATTCTATGTTTGATATACAGCGTAGGTTAAATATTTCTAGCAGAAGGTATGTATTGGTAGAAATGCTGACCCCTGCCATTGAGCAAGGATATGTTTTGCGAGCATACCCAGACAAACCTCGACACCCTAAGCAAAGATACTATCTAAGTGAAAAGGGGTTGAAGTTGGTAAAATGAAAGCAATAATGTCTGATATATAAGTATAGGAGAAATATATTATGGATAATTCTGAAACTCAGGAGATATTTAATAGTATTAAGGACAAGTTAAGGCATTGGACTTCCTCTGTCTTTAATGAGTTTTATGGGCTTCAAAAACTTGGTAGTCTGTATTATTATACAGATATGAATGCATTGGTTAATGGGATAATTGTACCAGAACCAGAGGTAAACCGTGAGATTTGTCTTTGGGCAACAAAGTGGTCACATCTAAATGACTCGCAAGAAAACTATATAGCTTTGGATATGTTGAAAGATGTGTTTAAGAATAATCTGGAAGTTTATTATGCTTTTGTATCATTGTCTGGAGATAATCATTCTATTAGCTTTTCAAAAGAAAAGGACTATTTGCCCATGTGGAGTATGTATGGTGCTCAGGGAACAGGCATTATGTTAGAGTTCGATGTTTCGGAATTGTTGAAAATATATGGTGTCAGATTAATGCCTTGTGTTTATTATGATACTGAATATTTTGAATCGGTGTGTAAAAGATTCTTTGGTTTGGAGTTTGGTGATGAATTTGAGTATATGTCTAATGATAAGAAGACGTTAGCGATAGCCATCTTGACAATAATGTTTGTCGGGACACTGAAAAATTCTGCTTTCAAATATGAGAATGAGGTTCGCATAGTAGGAATAGGGACTCCATATTATGATAGTAAAAGGAGGGAACAATTCCGAGTGAAAAATGGAGTCTTGGTTCCTTATATAAAGGAGTACTTGCCAAAATCATGTTTGAAATCAGTATGGCTCGGACCTACAGCAGATAAGGATTTGTCATTAGACGCTTTACGTTCCTATTTGGATAGTTGCAATATTGAAGCAGAAGTAAACTGTTCTCAAATTCCTTATAGAGGCTAGACTTGTGTATAAGTCCGTTTTTGTTAATTCTGTATAAACATACATAGGTGTTGCATAAATATTCATGTTTTTGTTGTATATTTGCATCTGCAATCTCAATTTGTATAAGTTGAGCTCCTAAAAATGCCGTTTAATGTTGTTATGCGCAGTTGTAAGGGTGCGGCAAATCCTTTAGGGTAGCGTGCAAAAATATTAATAGAATGGAAATTAAAAGCAACAAACAGGCGTATGATGTTTTGCAAGTAATAAAAGAGAGTTTGCAAAATACAGCAGATGCAGCTGGATTACCACCAACGGAAATTGCTGCACAGTTGGGACTTATAGATAGAGTACAGTTGTATCTCTGTCCAAGTGCGAAATAGAAATAGATTTAAGGTTAAAAGTCAGAGAATTTATCTCAGCAAGACAAATTCTCTGACTTTGCTTTTAGTTGTTTGTGAAACAATAGGCAATGAAGACCTGTTTTAAATTTTGGTTTTTCCTATAAGTTAGTGTGTCTTAAAGTGTTAGAGCAAATTTCTGTTATGTTAGGTTAAATTATTTTGTAGAACGGCTTGTAAGTCATATTTTTTATGTATTCTTGCTTATTAAATTAATAAAATAATAGGTTATGGAATTATATAAAGGTCTGTTGGACTCAATAAAACTTTTGGGTGACGGAATAATTAAAATAGTTGAATATGAGGATGGTTTCATCATTTTAAATTTGACAGATAGAAAATTGTGTGTGTTAGATGATAAGATAATTACTTTCGATAACATCTTAGATGTCTCTGTTAGTTCTGAAACAAAAAGAGATCCACGTGTGGAATTGGCAAATGCTTTTGCTTCTAGTGAAGCTTCAAAAACGACCACTAATACAGGTAGTATAGTAGGTCGATCCCTAGTGGGCGGACTTGTTGGAGGTGTACCTGGAGCAATTATTGGTGGTATGACTGCAGAAAAGAAGACTGAAGTTTTTCATACTGTAGATTCTCGTTATGAGGATTATACTATAACTATTATAATAAAGGATTTAATTAACCCTACTTTATCTATCCATATAGGAAATGATAGAGAGACAGTTGAAGAAATTGCAAATCTGTTTAAGGCAGTATTAGCGTCAAAAGATACTGTAAAAGGAAATGCTATGGATATGGACAAAAGCTCATATCTTTCTAGTATGTATTCTAAAGCTCGCAAACTGAAAGCAGAAATAAGTGTTACAGCTAATGGCTTTGTTATGAATGCAGATAATGAATCGTTAGCAGAGAGTGTAAACTAAACTGTGTTAAACTACTTTTATTGTAGCTTGACACAGTTTAGTTTACACTCTCTATCTTCATGATTGATTACTCTATTCAAACTTGTCAACACATAAATAGTAGTCTTAGTGTTGATTTTGACTTTATAGCAAAAACTAAATACTTGCAAGATAAACCTTTGTTTTTAACACTTTTCATCCGAAAACGCCCGATTTATGTTAAACTTGAGTTACGCCTGTTAACAGACTTGGTTTGCCCTTCTCTGGTACAGTCTCTGTGATGTTGGTTACGAATCCTTTTATTCTCTGCTTGTTCTTTTCACGATACTCTGCATCGGAATCGTTGGAATTCTGTACATTTCTTGACTAACGCTTTGAACCTCGGAGCTTTCCAGCAAAAAAATGTTGCGACTACCGTGCGGCAAGCCGTGACAAAAATGATGTGTAGATTTTACGTTGTTCCTATCTAGAGTGTACGTGTGAACATTGGGGAAGAGATAAGAAAATGTTGGGATGTGACAGTGAGTAGTGAACCAAAATAATAAAGATCTTTTATTTTGCCTTTGGGGGATAGTGCATAACATTGCAAAATGTCAAGATAAAGTCTCATAAGAGGGTATTAACTGAAATACGATGTTTTCGCAATGTTTTCGCAGAACAAAAAAGCGACTTGCGCTCGAAAGCGTAAGTCGCTGATTTTCAGCGTGGACCAGCTAGGGCTTGAACCTAGGACCTCCAGATTATGAGTCTGTTGCTCTAACCAACTGAGCTACAAGTCCGTTGAATTTTTATTAAATTCGAGTGCAAAGATACTAGATTTTGGGCAAATAACCAAATAAAATCTTAAAAATTTTCTTAGAATCAGAAAAATAGCGTATCTTTGCACCAAATTATGTGCGCACACGTGCGTATGTACTTATTAATCGTACAAAAAAGAATTTCTATTCAGAAATGGACATAGACAAAAATAGAAGAATCGGTCTTACCGATGAACAAGTTAAACAGAGTAGGGAGCAGCATGGCAAGAACGTGCTCACCCCTCCTCAACGTACTTCATTATGGAAATTGTATTTGGATAAATATCGCGACCCGATTATCCAGATACTTCTTGTGGCGGCTTTCGTATCCCTCATCCTTGCTTTTATCGAAAAGAATTTCATGGAGACCATCGGTATCTTCGTGGCTGTTTTCCTTGCTACTACCGTAGGTTTCTATTTTGAGCGCGATGCTGCCAAGAAGTTTAATCTGCTCACGGCGCTCAGCGAAGAGCAGCCGGTAAAGGTGCGCCGCAATGGTAAGGTGATGGAGATTCCGCGCCACGATGTGGTGGTGGGAGATGTAGTGCTTGTGGAAGTGGGCGACGAGGTGCCTGCCGATGGAGAACTCATCGTCTGCAACGACCTGCAGATTAATGAATCTGCCCTTACGGGCGAACCTGTTGCCGAGAAATCTCTGGAAGGCGGTGGCGATGGAGCCTATCCTCGCAACGTCATCCTCCGTTCTACCATGGTGATGAATGGCAGGGGCGAGTTCGTGGTTACTGCCGTGGGCGATGCTACCGAGATTGGTAAGGTGGCGAAGAAATCTACTGAGCAGACTTCGGTGGAGACACCGCTTCACATGCAGCTCGATAAGTTGGCGAAGATGATTTCCAAGGTAGGCTCTGTAGTATCAGTGGCAGCCTTCTTCATCTTCCTGATTCACGATATCCTCACCAATCCGGCATGGGGCGGCAAGGATTATTTCTATATGGCAGAAATCGTGCTGAAATACTTCATGATGGCTGTTACCCTGATTGTGATGGCGGTGCCGGAGGGATTGCCGATGGCGATTACCCTTTCTCTGGCGCTCAACATGCGAAGAATGCTGAAGTCGAACAATCTGGTGCGCAAGCTCCATGCCTGCGAAACCATGGGTGCCGTTACCGTGATCTGTACCGATAAAACCGGTACGCTTACCCAGAACAAGATGCAGGTGAGTGCCCTGGAACTCAAGCAGGGCGATGAGGCGCTGCTCGATACTGCCATTTCCCTCAACTCTACAGCCGAGTTGAATGACGGCAAACCTATCGGAAACCCTACCGAGTCGGCTCTCCTGCTCTGGCTCAATGCCCAGGGCAAGGATTATGAAGAACTCCGCAAGCAGGTGAATGTGCTCAAGCAGTTGCCTTTCTCTACTGAGAGAAAGATGATGGCAACCTTGGCAGAAGTTGATGGCGAGACCTATCTCTTCGTGAAGGGTGCGCCTGAAATCGTGATGAAGAAATGCATCATCGAAGATAGAATGCAGAGACAGTCAGCCGAAGAACTCGATGAGTGGCAGCATAAGGCGATGAGAACCCTGGCGTTCGCCTATAAGAAGATAGAAGCTTCTATCATGAGAACTTCCAGAACCTCTACTGCCGAAGTGGTAGCACTTCTCGATGCCAACGACCTTCAGTTGCAGGCCATTGCAGCCATTGCCGATCCTATCCGTCCGGATGTTCCTGCTGCCGTGCAGGAGTGCCGCCATGCGGGTATCGAGGTGAAGGTGGTTACGGGTGATACGGCTGCCACCGCCTTGGAGATAGGCAAGCAGATAGGTGTCTTCGAAGATGAACCTGAGAATATCGGAGCAGATGGCTCTCTGACCTCGCTCGACCAGCAGATGATTACGGGCGAACAGTGGGAGGCTCTTTCTGACGAAGAGGCTTACGAACGGGCAAAGGATATCCGAGTGATGAGCCGTGCCCGTCCTACCGATAAGCAGCGACTGGTGGCCATGCTCCAGAAGCGTGGCGAGGTGGTTGCCGTTACAGGCGACGGTACCAACGATGCTCCGGCGCTTCACTATGCTCACGTGGGCTTGTCGCTGGGTTCGGGAACTTCCGTGGCTAAGGAGGCTTCGGATATGACCCTGCTCGATGATTCGTTCAAGTCTATCGCCAATGCCGTGATGTGGGGACGCTCGCTCTATCGCAACCTGCAGCGCTTCCTCTTCTTCCAGTTGGTAGTAAACGTGGCAGCCCTCCTGCTGGTGCTTGGCGGTTCTGTCATCGGAACCGAGATGCCGTTGACGGTAACTCAGATTCTCTGGGTGAACCTTATCATGGATACCTTCGCAGCCTTGGCACTTGCCTCATTGCCTCCATCTCACGAGGTGATGAAGGATAAACCACGCAAGGCATCCGATTTCATCATCAACAAGAGCATCGGTTTCGGCATTCTGTTCTGCGGCATCGTCTTCTTCCTCGTGATGTTTGCCCTGCTGGTTTACTGTGAGCGCAGAGGCAAGGGTGGCGTAGATGTGCATGAGCTGACCATGTTCTTTACCACCTTCGTGATGATACAGTTCTGGAACCTCTTCAATGCCAAGGCGCTGATGAGCCATCATACTGCTTTCCGCCATTTCCTGAAGGATAAGGGAATGATTCTGGTGCTTGTACTGGTATTGGTGGGTCAGTGGATAATCGTAACCTTTGGTGGCGAAATGTTCCGCACCACACCATTGTCGCTCTACGAGTGGCTGCTCATCATCGGCTCAACCTCCGTTGTACTTTGGGCGGGCGAGCTGTGGAGAACTTTTAAGAGAATGATAGCAAAGAGAAGATAACCCATAGGGGATTCTTCTGAAATGAATGTTAAAGACAGTCCTTATGAATACAATACATTATAACGATATCGTGCAGTTGCCGCCTTGTGTGGCAACGATTGGTTTCTTCGATGGAGTGCATCGGGGACATCAGTTCCTGATTCATCATCTCGTAGAGACGGCACGAAAGGAAGGCTTGCAATCTACCGTCATCACCTTCGATGCGCATCCCCGCAAGGTATTGCAGGCAGATTATCAGCCAGAGATGCTGAGCACGCTCGATTCCAAGCTGCTGCTGCTTTCGAAGACGGAAGTGGATAATGCTGTGGTGCTGCATTTCGACAAGGCGATGGCTGCCATGTCGGCAAGAGAGTTCATGCAGCAGGTGCTCCACGACCATCTCAACGTAAGGAAACTCTTCATCGGCTACGACCATCGCTTCGGTCACAACCGCGAGGAGACTTTCGAAGATTACGTGCGCTACGGCAAGGAGATGGGCATCGAGGTAATCAGGAACGAAGCCTTCCAGATAGATGGCATCAACATCTCTTCTTCCGTCATCCGCTCTTTCCTGAAAGAGGGAGAAGTGGAGATGGCAGCCCGGTGCCTCGGATTCCCTTACACCCTCATCGGAAAGGTGGTGAATGGATTCCATGAAGGCAGAAAGCTCGGTTTCCCTACTGCCAATCTCGACATCTCTCACTTCGGACAGCTGATTCCTGCCCCTGGTGTCTATGCCGTAAGGGTAAGACTGGAGAATACGGTGGAATGGAAGCGGGGAATGATGAATGTGGGCAATCGCCCAACCTTCAATGGCAGACAACTGACGCTAGAGACGCACATCTTCAATTTCGACGGGGATATTTATGACCAGCTCTTGCTCGTAAGCTTCGTGAAGCGAATAAGGGGCGAACAGAAGTTTGACAGTCCCGAGGAGTTGGCGGCGCAGCTGAAAGAGGATGAGCAGACCGTGCTGGATCTCTTTGAAAAGGAAGCGGAATGATAGCGAGAATGCTATTAACTATAAACGATTAATTATAAACAGTAAAAGCAATGGCAAAGATTAATTTAAAGAGAGGTTTGACGGATATCGTCCTCTACCTGATTATATTTATAGTAGTACAGATTATCGTGATGTATGCTGGTGCAGGAATCTGGGCGGGCATTAAGGGCGAAGGTTACCAGGCAACGCTCCTGGCTATCAGTTCGGGCAGCAATCCTATCCTGATGGCGCTTACCTCAGCGTTCAGCAACGTTATCACCCTCGTCATCTTCCTGAAGACGAAGTGGACACCGCTGACCCGCGATTATCTGCTTTCCAAGCCTTGGGCAACGCTTCTCTGGGTGGCATTGTTCTCTCTGGGAACCATCATTCCTCTGGAGTTCATATATGAGCAGATAGGCATCGAGATGGACGAGAATGCCGAGCAGATACTCGCATCGCTCATGAAGGAGCCTTGGGGCTATGTGGCTATCGGCGTTCTGGCGCCTTTTGCTGAGGAGGTTGTGTTCCGTGGAGCCATTCTCCGCACCCTGCTGGGTCTTATGAGCAAGAAGAACCATTGGGTAGCCATCATGATTTCGGCTGCCATCTTCGGTCTGGCTCACGCCAACGTAGCGCAGTTTATCAATGCCCTCCTGCTGGGCTTACTCCTGGGTTGGATGTATTATCGCACCAAGAGTCTTGTTCCGGGCATCCTGCTCCACTGGGTGACTAATACGATGGCGTATGTCCTATCCAATATCATGCCTCAGAGCGATGGCAAGCTCATCGACCTCTTCCATGGCGATGAGAAAACCATGTATTATGCCATAGGCTTCTCTCTCTGCATCATGATTCCAAGTTTCATACAGCTGGTTATCAGATTAAAGAAGGTGAAGGCTTAAGAGATAAATAAACGAGTAAAAAGGTTACCTGGATGGGTAGCCTTTTTTCAGATATATAACCGGATAGATAAGTAGATTTTATGAAGATTATAGAAAGCAGTATCATAGGAAAGAAGAGCCCTGAGGCTTGTGAGGATGGAATGGTAGTTACCGATGATTTCATCGCTGTGATTGATGGCAGTACGAGCAAGACGCCGAAGCATCTCAATCCTGATATGAAGAACGGAAGATACGCCATGATGCTTATCTCGGAATATATCCGGGAGGAACTGAAGGCGGATGCCTCGGTAGATGAATTCTGCCAGGGCGTAACGGCGTATATATATAATAAGGTGTATGAAAAGCTTGGGGTGGAAGAGCGGTTGAAGGAGCATCCGGAAGAGCGCCTTACCGCCTCGGCTATCCTTTATAGCCGGACAAGGAATGAAGTATGGATGGTGGGCGATTGCCAGGCAATCATCGCCGGAAAGCTTTATGAGAACGGCAAGCCTTATGAGCAGGAGATTGCCCGGAAACGAGTAGAACTGATAGCGCAGGGCCTTTCGCCTGCTGAGGCTAGAAAGCAGATAGAGCCATTATTGATCGAGGCGATGCTTTCCGGGCAGAACCAGACCTATACGGTTATTGATGGATTTCCTATCTATCGGGAGGGAGTGAAGGTCGTTTCGGTTTCAGATTCCAGTTCTGTTCAGGATTCTGTTTCATCATCAGATTCTTGTTCTGTTCAAGATCCTGTTTCCTGCTCAGGCTCCGCTTCTGCATCAGATACAATTCCATCTTCTTCCTCCGAGATAGTATTGGCGAGCGATGGCTATCCGTTCCTGAAGCCAACCTTGGCAGCGAGCGAGGCGGCATTGGCAGAGCAGATTGCCAACGACCCTCAGAACATCCGTTCCTTTATCGCCACCAAGGGCATCGTAGAGGGCAATAAGAGCTTTGATGATAGAACTTATATTCGATTGGTTTATTGCCAGTAAATAAAAAACCGCAGGTTTATTTATTAGCAATAAACAAAAATGGCTGATTCCGCCAGAAAAAAATAACACGGACAAATTGAATTTGTCCGGTTTGTTTGGAGGCTTGTAATATCCCAATAATCAGTAGATTATGAGCGTTCGGACAATTTGTCCGGACAAATTCAATTTGTCCGTGTTATTTTTTAGCATGAAATGACAAGTAATGGCAAGGATTTCTATCCGGCAAGCGATGTGTTCCCAAGAAGAAAACAATGACTTCTGCCCCGAGAAACGGTGAGTTCTGGAGGAGAAAACTATGAGTTATTTTCTTTAACATAAAGCTCTAAAGCAGCCAAAGGAGAATAAGAGAGGTTGGAACGTAAACAGTTGGGAATGAGTAGATTTGCACAAAGTTGCCAAATCGGCATAAAGCAAGCGAGTGAGGAATATTGAAGTAGTTCAGTTACTAAATCGTGAGCCACAGTTACCTATGCAAAGCAGGTAACAATGCGGAAAGGCAACTTTGTGCATCAACGGATTTCATTGCGCTGATTCTCAATGTTTTGCGTATCAATGAACGCTTACAAAATGATTATATTTGCACACTCAAAATGTAAGCGTTATGAAAATCGAAAAATTCAAGGTGTTGCTCTACCTAAAAAAGAGCGGAATGGACAAGAATGGAAAAGCTCCCATCATGGGACGCATCACGGTGAACAGGACTATGGCGCAGTTCTCCTGCAAGTTGTCTTGCACTCCATCGCTTTGGAATCCTCGTGCCAGCCGATTGGAGGGCAAGAGCAAGGAAGCCGTGGAAACCAACAAGGACATCGAGCAGTTGTTGCTTTCCATCCAAAAGGCTTTCGATGTGCTTGTGGAAAAGAGAACGGACTTCGAGGCTAAGGATGTCAAGGAGGCTTTGCAGGGCAGCGTCAAGACACAGACCACCCTTCTCTCCTTCGTGGACGAGCATATCAGTGAACTCAGCACCCATGAGGGCATCGATATGTCGAAGAGCAGTGTCTGGACTTACAGAAAGATTCGCAAGAATCTCGCTGAGTTCATCGGGGAGAAGTATAGGTTGACTGATTTGGCTTTCGGACAGCTGACCGAGCCTTTCATCAGTGACTTTCACCATTACTTGCTTGACGAGAAAGGCTTTTCATCAGGAACCATCACCATCTATGTGTCGCTCTTCAAGAAGATGTGCCGCATTGCCTTTGAGCGAGGCTTGTGCAAGAACCTGCTGTTCGCCCATTATCGGGTTGGCACTCCAAGGGTTACGACACCCAAGGCTCTCAGCATGTCTGATTTCATAAAAATCCGTGATGTGGAACTGCCCGAAGACAAGCCGAGACTATCCGTTAGCCGTGACCTGTTTCTTTTCGCCTGCTATGCAGGAACAGCCTTCATAGACACCGTTTCCATCACGAAAGCCAATGTCAAGGTGTTGGAGGATGGTGACAAATGGCTCATCTATAACCGCAAGAAGACCGGAACACTTGCCAGGGTGAAACTCCTGCCCGAGGCGTTGGAGCTGATGGCGAAATACGAGGACGGGGCAAGAGATACCCTTTTCCCATTGCTGAGCACGAATCGTGTTCGTATCGATCTCATCACCATCTGCAAGTTGGCGGAAACGAGCAAGACCTATTCCTACCATTCGGGACGACACTCGTTCGCCAGCCTCATTACGCTGGAGGCTGGTGTGCCGATGGAGACCATCTGCAAGATGCTCGGTCACAAGGATGTGAAGATGACGCAGCGGTATGCGAGAGTAACCCAAAAGAAGCTGTTTGAGGACATGGACAAGTTCATCGCTGCAACCGAGAAGGACTTTATTCTCGCATTATGAACAAGGCTTTCAACTTTTCTTTTTACAGTTTCAACTACATTATTATATTATAAGGACAACAACTATGAGCAGAAGTACATTTTCAATTTTGCCTTACATCAACAGACAGAAGGTGAAGGCAGACGGAACAGCCAACATACTTTGCCGCATCACCGTTGACGGCAAAAGTGCAGCCATTTCCACAGGCATATCCTGTACCCCACAGGAGTGGAACGCCAAGAAGGGAGAGGTACGGAACGCAAGGGACAACGGACGATTGGCAAGTTTCCTTGCTGAGGTCAAGGATAAATACAACTCACTTCTTACCACCAACGGCATCATCACCGTGGAAATGCTGAAGGCTGTGTTGAAGGACAAGGACACGACAGGAAGGTTCTTGCTGAACTTTGGTGATACCATCGTGGAATGGTATCGAACCTCAAAAGCCAGACAAACCTTTCTGCACAAGCGGACATGGCAGAAGAACCTGAGAGCCTTTGTCCATTCGTTGGATAAGGACGACATCGCCTTTGAGGACATAGACGAGAATTTCGGGGAGGAATACAAGCTATTCCTGAAACGAGACCAGGGACGTATCGACAGCTACGTGAACCATTGCCTTCTCTGGCTGAACATGTTGATGTACAAGGCAGTGGACAGGAGCATTATCCGCTTCAATCCCATAGCCAAGATAGGGTATGAGAAGAAGGCAGCCCCGAAGATGACCCATATCAGCAAGGCAGACTTCATCAAGATGCTCTCTACCCCGATGGCTGACGAGCGAACGGAGCTTGCACGCAGATGTTTCATTTTTGCCTCGCTCACCTCCTTATCCTATATAGATGTAAAGAAACTGTACCCTCACCATATCAGTGAGAACTCCGAGGGTAGGAAGTTCATCCGCAAGGAAAGAGAGAAGACAGGCGTGGAGTTCTTCGTGCCACTCCATCCGATAGCCGAGAAGATTCTTTCGCTCTACAATACCACGGACGACAGCAAGCCTGTTTTTCCACTGGGTGAGAAGAAAGACATCTATCTTGATGTGCATACCCTTGGAATGGTGCTTGGCATAAGTAATAAGTTGGGATTCCACGCCAGCCGCCATACATTCGGAGTCTTGATGCTCAACGAGGACATTCCCATCGGCAGCATAGCCAAGATGATGGGACACGCAGACATTACAAGCACACAGGTCTATGCGCAGGTGACGGAGCAGAAGATTTCAAATGACATGGATAAGCTTATTGCCAAGCGAGAAAGGAACAGATTATCGAACGAAAAAACTATTGGAAAATGAACAGAGGAGTTATAACTATCAGCGAGAGCGGAACGGTATCCATGCCGACCGATACTGTATGGATGACCATGCAGGAGATTGCCGACATGTATAATATATTCGGCTGTTATGTGCGCAAGGCTGTCAAGGCTGTATTCAAGGACGGCATTCTGAAAGAGCAGGGTGTACGCCGTCATGTCAGGAAGAACGACCGCATCAGCTATGATGTGTATAGCCTTGAACTCGTCATTGCGGTAGCCTTCCGTATTGACAGCATTGAGAGCAGAGCCTTTCGGGAGTTCATTATGCAAGCCATCATCAAAAAGCAGACAAGCCGCACTAAACTGGTCTGTATCTTTACAGAGAATGCAATGGCATAGACCTGCCATAAAGCAACGTTCCTTGGAGGCTTTGCGCCTCCAGCCACTTGGGCGAACCACCGCAGTGTGTTTTAGCATGGTATTAGATTTATACAGGTAACACAAATGATACCCGGCAAACACGACCAACTCGGTATAGCCAATAAAATGAGGCGACAACCTATAACAACCACGCTCGGTAAGTTATACGTTGTCGCCTTGTTCATTTCACCCCACTCATCAAGGACATGTATTTCTCCTACAAGCCCTTCATTCTGTACGCCTCACGATAGTTAGCCATCAGAATCTTCTGAATGTCGGACTCGCGGTAGAGTATCTTTCCGCCAAGCTGGATATACGGGATGACACCGTTGTTTCGGTAGTCCTGCAGGGTTCTTCGGCTCAGTTGCAGCCTGGCACAAAGCTCCTTGTCCGTCATGAAGCGCTCACCGCCAAGCATGGGGCGGTAGTTCATCACGGCACGTTCAAAATTGTCAACCATTCGGTTGAGGTGGTTCACGATGTGGTTCATCCACTCGCTGTTTCTTGTCATTACTTCATTGCTCATAGTTGTCTCGTTTTATTGTTGATACTTACGTTACTCGGTTTACTTGCTGCATTGGATTAAGTGGCTGTTGTATATTGACAGCCTAACCTGTGCGCTTGCGAAAGCGCATGTCCTTTTTCTTGTCCTCCACTACTGCTACGATAGCCATCACGTCCTCCGGCTTGTAGTAGGTCTTGTGGCTGATTTGCGTATAAGCCAAAGTTCCGTTGTCCCGAAGCGTCTGCACTGTCCGTGGGCAGATGTTGAGCGTCTGACACACGTCCTGCGTGTCGAGCCACTTGTTCATGGTCTTGTCCTCACTGCGCTCACGGATTCTGTCCATGCGCTTCACGAAGTTCTCCAACTGGGCATCAAGATAGTTGAATGCCTCTTCCTCGAATACGATGAATCCCATACTTTTCTTTTTTCTAAGTTAATACTATGTTATATGTCGCAAAGCTCCACGCATATGCTGTGCTCCACGTTTGTGAGTGCAAAGATAAGGCACGGCAATCTAAAAACAAGCGTTTTCAATTTCTGTGGCAGTATGTTGCCGGGGTTTGCCGACTTCAACGCCAAAAACAACAAGAAAAACTTGCACGACTGCAACGAATACATGAACAATGATGAGTTGAGAAATACGTTGAAGTTCTCACAACTATCTCGGTATGCAAATAAGCAAGCCACAACTAAATTGCCACGTTACACCCAATCAGTTGCATGGCTGCACTCAGTACACTTACTTTGCACCCGACAATCGGTCAATGGTGCAAACCGTGACCACTATACTAACAAATAAAACAGCATAAGCTATGGCAAGAACAAAAGATGCAGTCTTGACTCCTGAGCAAAAGGAGCTGATGGAAAAAGAGTATTTGGATTTTGTTAAACCATCTACGTATGGCAACAAAGCCAATCCAAGTAGTTGTAATTCTCTCTATGATGATGTAGAGAACCCAGAGTTGAGAGCAATTGTAGAGAAAGTTGCTGCAACAACTCCCTATAGAGAGGAAACATCAACGAACGAGGCTCAATCGCCACCGAATCCGCAGAAGCGCATCAGCGGCAAGCAGCGCAAGGCGACATTAGAGGAGTATCAGCAGACCTTCCTCCAAGTTCCAAGGATTGACGACCGCAAGCCAGTCTTCGTCAGTTCCGATGTACGAGACCGTCTTGATCGTGTCGTCCGCATCCTCGGAGGGAGACGCATGAGCGTATCGGGCATCATCGAGAACATCGTGCGCCACCACCTAAGCCTTTATGAAGAGGACTTCGAGGCTTGGCGCAAATTGTGAGAATTAAGGTCTGCGACCTTGGACGTGGATAGCTGAAAGGCTGTAGTTCCAACTAACGTGTTCTGAGAGGGAGCGAGGTTATGTTTTGGGAACCCCAAAACGCCTCGCTCCACCATGAGGGCGGAGGAATTTTGCTCCCGGCGGTCGCAGAAAGTAAGTGTACCAACTGTAAACAGTATATCGAATGACAAGCATACATGAACAGGACAGGAGAAAGGGCGGAAGACCGCCCACAGGCAGGATTCACAAGCTGTCGAAGTCTGTCACGGTGAAGTTCTCGAAGCCAAGCTACGAGGCACTGAGGCTGAGGGCGAGAAAAGCCAACCGCAAGTTGGCGGAGTACATCCGTGAGTCCGCCTTGAACGGCGAGGTGGTCAGCGGACACAATGCAGAGACGGTAGCCATCGCCAAGAACCTCATTGGCATGGCGAACAACCTCAACCAACTTACCAAGCTGTCGCATCAGAGAGGTTTCCATGAAACCCATGTATATGTGGTGGACTTGTTGAGAAGATTGAAAGCAATCCTTGGCGAGTATCGCCAAGCAAGTTATAAACCGAAGCCAAGCAGTATGGGCAGAAAGGAGGATACCACATGATAGGCAAGCTAAAGAAGGGCAGCTCATTTGGTGGTTGCATCCGCTATGTTACAGGCAAGGACGAGGCGAAAATCATCGTCTCGGATGGTGTGTTACTCGGCACGAATGCCGAGATGACGCAAAGTTTCGAGCTACAGAGGCAGCTAAATCCAAGGATTAAGAAGCCTGTGGGACACATTGCATTGAGCTTCAAACCCGAGGACAAGCCACGTTTGACGGATGAGTTCATGGCTAAGATAGCCCTTGAATACATGCAGATGATGGGCATCACCGATACCCAATTCATCATCGTAAGGCATCACAATACGGACAATCCACATTGTCATATCGTGTATAACCGCATCAATAACGAGGGCAAACTCATATCAGACAGGAATGATTACAGGCGTAATGAGCAAGTTACCAAGGTCCTAAAATCCAAATATGGGCTGACTTACGGAACGGATAAGAGCAAGACTAATACTCGCAAGTTACGCAATGCTGAGCGTGCCAAATACGAGATTCACAATGCCGTCAAGGATGCCTTGAAAGGCGCTGATAGTTGGCAGAAATTCAAGAATGAACTTGCAAAGCGAGGTGTTCTCTTGGAGTTTGTCTATAAGGACAAGGAGCGAACCAAGGTTCAAGGCATCCGTTTCTGCAAGGATGGATATAGCTTCAAGGGTACGCAGATTTGCAGAGAATGCAGCTTTGGCAAGTTGGATGCAAGACTTGGCACAGAGTATAATCGTGTATCGCCAAGAGCCGAATCTATGCAGGGAGGACAACTAAGTTGTCACCAAGTAGAACAGACTCAACCAACGGCAGAACATACCCAAGACCCTTGGAGTGGTATTTCTTCCATCGGCTTGTTCGCTCCGTCTAATGCCCAAACTTATGAGCCATTCCCAGAGGATGAATCCGCCAAGAAGAAAAAGAGAAAACGCAGAAAGGGCTTCAGCCTTTGATGCAAGTTACAAACTTAAAATTAGAATCGAACATGAAAGAAGAACTATTGGAAGCCATCTACGGCACAGTTGAGAGATTGGAGCAGAAAGTCGATGAACTTTCTGTCTCCACAAAGAACGCAGGAGTGGAAACCGTTCCTGCAAGTAATGATATAACCAAGTTGGATAAGTCAATCAATGCGATGTTTATCAAAGAAGAGGAAGTCAGAGGTAAAATATCCAAATTAAGAGATGCCATTATCGTTTTTGCTGACCTTATTAAGGTTGAACTTGGCAAAAATGAGCAGCGAAGCAAGTTCTTGGTTGATGCAGTCAAGCAGATGATACAAGGGAATGATGTTTCCTCAAAGGCATTACAAGATAAACTTGAAGTGATGAACAAATCACCTCAAAAGAAGGTTGTAACCCATCGCTTCGAGCCAACCTCAAAGAATGTTCTTCTTTTCATTGGCGGCTTGGCTCTATCTCTCGTTCTCTCCATTTGGGGCAACCTCACCCAATGGCGAGAGCACCAAGATTGGGAGGAGGCAGACTTGAAGTATAGAGCTTTGAAGATGGTTCTGTCTGCTGATGACCCAAACATCTTATATATAGAGAAGCACTTCTCTGTAAACAGAGACGAAAATGTCATAGACTATGTCAAAAATCGTGTTGCAGCTTACGAAGATTCTGTTCTCAAATACAATGAAATGGTACGGATGGCTGCATACAAAGACAGTGTAGCTAATGAACTTCGCAGAGAGTCTAATAGCATAAAACGTACTATTAAAAATTACCAATAATTTTTATCCAATACCCCAATGAGATGGAATTTACATTCAAATCCATTTCATTGGGACATATAATTAAAACTGTTTATTTGTTTCTAATAACATATTCAAATTCATCAAAATTCTCATATCCTAATTCTATTAAGACTTGGCGACTGTGTTTCCTGTCATCTTCGGTGTTGAACTTGGGGATTATGGGGAGACGAAGGATGATCTTGTCTTTATGTTTGGCATGAGTGTTGAGCCAGACAAGGTTGTCGATAACTTGCCGGTTGGGCTTACCAGTGTAGGCTTGATAGATGGCAGGATTCATGTCCTTGATGTCGATGATAAAGGAGTCAATGTATGGGGTGACTTTCTCCAAGTGATGGCGAGGTACGTTTAGACTCGTCTCCATCGTAAAGTGCCATCCCTCTGGGCATAGTTCACAAAACTCCTTTATGAATGAACTCCACAGAAGCGGTTCTCCTCCGCCAAAACAGATGCCGCCTCCTGTAGCTAAGAAGTAGAGGTTGTCCATCTCCACGTTCGCCATCAGCAGTTCTGTATCCACCTCCTGCCATACGCCGTCAGCATCAAGGCATTGGGGATTGAGACAGTACTTGCAATGAAGAGGACAACCATGAAATGCTACGAGCGTAGTAACCCCCTCACCGTCAATTGTAAGGCGATGACGGTCGATACAGATAAGTGGAGCTGTATTCATCTTATTCAGGTCTGAAATTTACAGAAACAACATATTTCATTTTCACAGCTTTGCCATTTTGTTTTGCAGGATTCCATTTTGGCATACTTTTCACAACCCTAATGGCTTCCTTGTCAAGTTCAGGGCTAATGCTTCTAATTACCTTTATATCACTCAAACTTCCGTCCTCGTTTACAATAAAGACAACATGAACTCTGCCCATAGCAGCACCTTCCCTACAAATTTCTGGATAGCGTAGATTATCCTTGATGTATTTCATCAATGCAGCCATACCACCTGGGAATGAAGGCATCTCCTCTACAACACCAAATATATTGCTGTTTTCTATGGAGTCTGTATCAACAGCTGATTGCATTAAAGCGGTATTGCCTTTTTTTGATTTCTTGGATGTGGTACCTTTCCTATCATTTGAAGTTCGCTCTTTTGTTATTTCCATTCGAGGATTTCTTGGAATCTCTCCTAATTTTCTATTTTCTTCTTCTGCATATTTAGCCTCATCACTAAACAAGGGTAGCTTGTAGGCATTTGCTGTAATGAAGTTGAAAATAATATTTTTGACCTTATATAGAATTTGTTTCCAGTTCATATTTTGAATACTCCCAGAGGCGAGCATTAAATATTTTCTATTTGGCTCAAAATCTATATCACAAGCCCAATCATCATCAGATTCATCATAAAATTTTGAACCTGTCAAATAAATGCAATATCCTTCTTCAGATTCAAAAAGTCCAAAATTGAACGCGACAATATCAGATGGCAATATTGTCTCATCATTGATTTGCTGAATCCAATGTCTTATTTCCTCTTCCATATAATCACTCCCCTCCACAATACACAGGCATAAATTCCAACCCTAAATCAAGCTTATTTTTTCGTATGCTTTTACGAACTTCATCAGATACGATGATATCATTTATAGCTGGCTGTGAATTAAAGACCTTTAAATCTTTTACCTTATTATAGTCAAGCTTCAATTTTATAACAGAATCTGTCCCTTCAACATATAAAGTATTTTTAGTATCTATGACATCAAAAATCTTTTTAAAATGCATAATATAGTACGTTTGTTCGCCATATATTTCACTTATAGCTCTAACCGGTAAAAATTCAACGTCATTACTAATACCTATAAAAGACTGCAATAAGTCTTTCAAATCTTGATTAACCATATTGGCTCCACCTACACATAACTGAAATGGTCTATAAATTCCGTCTTTTAATTCAACAACAAGAGACTCCCAATTTTTGACTTCTTGTCCATCGACCGCTATAGGATATGGCCAACTTTTAGGAGAATATAGCACTCCTCCTTTTTTGTCGTTCCCTTTGACTATAAATCTATAAAATTTTGCATTCATATTCATTCCAATTTAAAATATTACAAATATACGTATTAATAAGTAAGTGATCTAAATTATTTATATATATCAGTACTAATATGGTTAATTTTCTGTTTTATTGAAAAAAGAATTATGAAACCAATAAAAGTACTTGAATTATCAGAGGTTGATCGCCTCAAATTAGAGAAAGGCTATCATAATGGCCCTACTCATAGTTTTCGTATCAGATGCAAATCCATATTGCTGAAGTCAGAAGGTAAATCAGCTCCCCAAATAGCAGAAATGCTTGAGGTAACAGTACCTACTGTCTACGCATGGGTCAAACGTTATGAAGAAAATGGCATCAAAGGCTTGGAGACACGTCCTGGTCAGGGACGAAAGCCTATTATGGATTGTTCTGATGAAGAAGCAGTCCGCATGGCAATTGAGGAAGACCGTCAGAGTGTGTCCAAAGCACGTGAAGCATGGCAGAATGCGACTGGTAAAGAAACCAGTGACATTACTTTCAAACGTTTTTTAGAAACATTTGTGCGAGATATCTCCTTCCAATTGTCTGTCTCCAGGTTTAGGCTCTTCTTTTTTCACTATATTAAGTTCACTTTTAGTAGCATCCGAAGATATTCTTTGTACCTTTCCATCCGAACAAGCTGTCATAGCGACAAGTCCTGCTGCTATGCCTGCTACCTTAATGGCTTTTCCAGCCATTTGTCTGAGGTGCAGCTCATATTCCAAGTCTCTTACATCTTGCTCACATTTAGGGCAAGTTCCCATACATTCACCCTTATAATTACATTCTTCAGGTGAATAGTCTATCCCATTGGCATCCGCTATTTGCTTGCGGATTGCTTTGAGGGTATTGCATATGTTACGTCCTCTTGTTACCATTGCTTATTTTCTTTTATGCTTATGTCCTTTTTTTACAACAACTATTTCTCCAGTGAGTCCTCCACTTTCTGTCAAAGTGATAACATTGAGCTTTTCGAGGTTCATTTCAGAGAGTTTGATAATTCTGTCTTGCATACCAATGAACTTAATGGTGATGGTGTCTCCTTGCTCCACTTCAATGGTGAAGTTTCCGTCAATATCTGCTGCCGTTTTCTTTCCAGAAAGTTTAGCTGTGATGAAAGCTGTACAAATCGGTTCTTTTGTTTTTTCGTCAATGATATGCCCTTGGACAAAAAGTACTCCTTTCTTATTCAATGTTTCTCTTTCTTTTAGCAGGATGGAGTCTTTGGATGTATATTCCTGGAAGTGAATCGGAATAACTTTCTTTGGTAGTGGAGGGGTAGAGTTGTAATATCCTTTTTGTGTAGAGCACGACATAATAGATGTTGCAAGAGCTGTCATTTCCAATGCTACCCCTACGACCTTTATAGTCTTTCCTGCTTTCTTCCTAAGTCGCAATTCATGTTCCAAATTTTTCACATCTTTCTCACATTTTGGGCAAGTACCCTTGCATTCACCATTGAAATGACATTCTTCGGGTGAATAGTCAATCCCATTTGCATCCGCTATCTGCTTGCGGATAGCTTTGAGAGTGTTGCAAATATAACGTCCTCTTGCCATAGTTTATTTTTTTTATGCTTATGTCCTTTTTTGATAACAACAATTTCACCCATGAGTCCTCCACTTTCTGTCAAAGTGATGACATTGAGTTTTTCGAAATTCATTTCAGAGAGTTTGATGATTCTGTCTCGCATACCAATGAACTTTATGGTGATTGTATCTTTTGGCTCCACTTCAATTGTGAAGTTTCCATCAATGTCTGCTGCCGTTTTCTTTCTAGAAAGTTTAGCTGTGATGGAAACTTTAACATAAAGCCCTAAAGCACCCGAAAGCGAATAAGAGAATGAATTTTGAAGCGACCCTTTTAATATGAAGAAAACTTAAAAATGCTGAGCAGCTGCCCAAACTAACTCCACCTTTGTTACCTGCGGATAAGCTTCCTTATATTTATCTGTCAAATCCCAGAAGAAAAGCGAGCCTTCTTTTGGTTTCAAATAGAAATTCTCCAAAGTTCCGCCTTTACCATCTCCAACCTCGAAATAAAGTATACTGTGATCTTCATTATACGTAGTAGTATAATACCCATCCACCAACACCTTTCCACCAGCAAGGAACTGGATTCGGGATACTGTAAATACATCACCACGGCTCTTGAATTTAACAGCTTCATAAGGCTTACTTGCTATCGCATCCGATGCTATCACCAAAGAATCTTCCTTGGAAACACCCTCCACCTTACAATATTTTTGATAACCACTAAATACTTGTGTAGTCTTCCATAACGTCTCAACATCCTTGACTTCCACGGCAAGTTTTGCCTCATTACCATCTTCATCAGTCACTGTAACAATAGCCTTTCCCACAGCGATAGCAGACAAGCTAATACGCTCATCCTTACCATACTGCCCCGTCTCATGGATGCAAGTTACAGTGACTACTTTCTCATCAGAAGACTGTGCCGAAATCTTGCCCTTGGCTCCTTGCACATTCACGCGGGCACCCTGGGTGGTATATATGACAAGGCTATTGCCCTTGATACCCACTTGTTTGCCTGTGTTAATATCACCAATGATTTCATCCTGTGTGAGTTGAATACCATCATCATCGCTACACCCTACCATCAAGAGAGCGACGAAAGCCATTGCCAAAAAGTAAATCTTTGCTTTCATAAACTGTTGTTTTTATGAGTTATACATGATAGGCGCTTTGCCCATCCTCTATTTATAAAACATTATTCTCCCCCCATTATTGCATTCTTCTTCCTATTATCTTTCTTTATTTAACACACTTTTACGCAAAAATATAAGAAACGCCTGTTTTGTTTCTATACTATCGGCAGACTTATTCCGTTGATCTTCTGATAAATATCTAAGGCATAGATATCCGTCATGCCGCTGATGTAATCCAATACTGCCATGATTCGCTCTTCCAGACTTTCCAACCAAATATCGTACTGGCTGCTTACCCGGCGCAGAAGCTGCTTGGAGTAGAAACGGGACGGGTTGACGGCGGCATCGATGAATACCTCCATCAGCGTAGCCATGATCTTGTAACCCGAAAGCTCGATGTCGAGAACGGGCTTGCTGGCATAAATCTTCTTTCTCGAAACCTGGGTGCAGGTGATGTAGGCATTGCGCTCGTGCTCCGAGATGTGGTCGATGAGGGCTCCCTCGAAGGTGCCGGCAAGAATCTCTTCCTCGTGGTCGAGGAATGCCTTTACGCATTCGTTCTCCAGTTTGCCTATTACGCAGGCTCTCTCTTCTATCACCAGCCCTCTGTTCTGGAGCAAGGCAACCTGTTCATCTACGTTTATAGGTTGTTTGTCGTAATCCATATACCCTTTATAAAAAGCGAAGTTCCACCGTGGTACGCATCGTTGAGAGGCGTGGTGGGATTTGTTGCTGCAAACAATACTCTTTTTTATTGGAAACTCCAAATATTTTCTTCAAAATCTGCTTGTCAAATATGGATTTTAACGTAAAAAGTTCTAATTTCCAAGTTTTTCTCCTTGTAAGCTATGCGAGATTTAGAAAAATATCGTATCTTTGTCCCCGAATTAAGGCGTTCTTTGCATATTGCAAAATACAGAAACGAGCAGAAGTCCGCTCGTTTCCATATTGTTACCTATATAATATAGGCAAACGCCCAACTTCTTGATTTTCAATCAAAGTCCAATTTAGAGCGAGTTAGTTTTTTTAACAAAAGGGGCAAAGGGTTAACAGGTTAACAGTTAACAGCTGTTTTTTGCATCCTCCCCTCTCCCATACCTTATAAATATATATACTTATTATTATATGTGAGTGAGGGGAAAGTAGGCATTTTGGGCTGTTAACTGTTAACTCTGTTAACCCCCATCTGGGAAAATAGCCTTTCAGATGCTTCTTGACAATAGGTTAAGTGGCTTATATTGAGCCTAGTAAGTGGCATCAATGATGACCGGAAGGAGGCTTAAATGAAGCCTTGCAGTGGCGATAAATTGAGCCACTTGTGTATCCTTTATCATACGCTTGCGTGCAAAATATATAAAATAAGTAAGGGCTGCCAGTACATCCTGGCAGCCCTATTACGTTAGTATGTTATGAAAAATTTGAGAGAATTGAAACTTCACAGCTTCAGAATTGTTTTACTAAACATGATTTTTTTATAGAGAAAGCATAGAAATAATCTACTTTAATAACGTTGGAGACGTTGTTGGAGTGCTTACCTGATCGATGCCTGTGCGTTGCATAGAATCAACCGAAGCAGAATCTCCCATGGCTACGGACACGCCCTTGCCACTCTTGATGTATCCTACGTTTTCAACAGAATCATTGCCATTGTTCTGGAAAGGAACCTGAACTGCATTGCCCAATGTCAGGATGATAGCTACCACGGCAGCAGCCTTGAAGAGAGGCTTCAAGCGCTCTGTCAATGAAACGACCTTTGCCTTGTTAGGCTTCTTGGTGTATTCATCCTCAATCATCGCCATCATCTTCTGGTCGAAGTCATCACCCAGCGCCTCTTGCTTAGCCTCGCCCATCTCGTAAGAGAAGAGCGCTTGGTATGGCTTCAGCTCGGCAGGCAACTCGTCCTGGCTGAAGAATGCGCGGAGTATCTCCTCTTCTTCGAGAGAAGTCTCGCCCTTCCAGTAGCGATCCAAAAGTTGGTTGATGTACTTATAATCCATATCTGTCGAATTGTTGAAATCTTTGTTTGACTGTTTGACGAGCCCTGAAGATGTTCACTTTGACCTGGTCTTCCGTGATGCTGAGGATGTCTGCTATCTCCTTGTAGGATTTTCCTTCGATATCTCGAAGCTGCAGACAGCTGCGCTGCTTTTCAGGCAACTCGTCGATAATATTCTTTACGATGTTCAGTTTGTCTTTCTGAATCATCCTTTCGGAGGGGGTGGAAGTGTTTTCGTCTAACCTTTCTGTATTCTGCTCTTCCAACGAATCATTCTGATTTTCCATCTTCTTGATGCGGTCGAGCGAGAGGTTGCGGGCGATGGTGAGGCTGTATGCCTCGATGGAGTCAAGCTCCTGCCATCTGTCGCGGGCGTTCCAGACCTTAATCAGCGTATCCTGCACAACGTCTTCCGCTTCCTCCCGGTTGAGAGTAATGCGAAGGGCCAGCCTAAAGAGTTTGTTCTTCAGCGGCAAAACATCGTTCTGGAAACTGATTTCTTTCATCCCTCTATAATTAATGACGACTATGTTATAAGAAAGTTACAACCAATCTTGATTTATTTCTATTTTTAACTCTTGTTAAGAAAAAAGGTGATGAATTCTTCACTCTTCACTCTTCGTTCTTCACTTAATCACCGTTCCGTGCTTTCCGTCGATGGCGGTAGCAAGGGTGATAATCACCTCTTTCACACCAGCATTGATGGCTGCAAGGGCATTCTCCAACTTAGGAATCATGCCGCCTGCCACGGTACCATCTGCTTTATATCTCTCAAAATCGGCATGGGTAATCACAGGAATCACGCTGTCGTCATCCTCAGGATTACTGAGCACGCCTTTCTTTTCAAAACTATATATCAATGTCACATCGTAGTAAGGAGCCAGAGCCTTGGCAGTCTCGCTGGCTATAGTGTCGGCATTGGTGTTGAGGATATTGCCCTTGCCGTCATGGGTCAATGGGGCCATCACTGGAGTAATGCCTTCATTAATAAGGGTCTGGAGCATCTTGCCGTTGGCACGCTCTACATCGCCCACGAATCCGAAGTCGATACCGTCCTTCAACGGACGCTTGTGACTGTGGATTACGTCCATATCAGCACCGGTCAGACCGAGAGCATTCACGCCGTTAGCCTGGAGTTTGGCAACCAGGTTCTTGTTGACCAGACCGCCATAAACCATTGTTACCACTTCCAGCATGTCTGCATCGGTGATACGGCGGCCGTTCACCATCTTGCTCTCGATGCCGAGGGCTGCGGCTACCTTAGTGGCACGGCGGCCACCGCCATGTACCAATACTTTCTTGCCAGGAATGGCTGCGAAATCCTTCAAGAGCTGTGCCAGCTGCTCGCTGTCTTCAACGATGGCACCGCCTACCTTTACTACTGTTACTTTTTCCATCTTTAAGTTTAGTTTATAGTTAATAGTTAATAGTTTATAGGGCAATCTTGCTGTAAACTATTAACTATCAACTGTTAATTCTTACTGAAGATATGTGTATCCGAAGAGACCATTTCTATAGGTGCCCAGGAATTCCTTGCCCTCATCGAGCGAAATCTTGCCTTCCTTCACACTCTTGGTTACCCACTGCTCCAACTGGCGGACGAGCTTCTTCGGATTGTACTGTACGTAATCCAATACCTCCTCTACGGTCTCGCCGTCGAATATCTGGTCGATGCTATATTTGCCGTCCTTTACAGAGATGTGGGCAGCATTGGTGTCGCCGAAGAGATTGTGCATGTCGCCCAGAATCTCCTGGTAGGCACCAACGAGGAATACACCGAGATAATATGGCTCGTTCTTCTTCAATGGATGAAGAGGAAGAACGTTGCCGATATGTCCGTCGGTAACGAAGTTGGCAATCTTTCCGTCGCTGTCGCAGGTGATGTCCTGCAAGGTAGCGTTGCGGGTAGGACGCTCGTTCAGACGCTGGATAGGCATGATAGGGAAGAGCTGGTCGATAGCCCAACTGTCTGGCAGGCTCTGGAACAGAGAGAAGTTGCAGAAATACTTGTCGGCAAGAATCTTATCCAATCCTCTGAGCTCCTCAGGTACATGCTTCATGTGCTTGGCAAGATTGTTGATCTCGTGGCACACGCTCCAGTACATTGCCTCAATCTCTGCACGGGTCTTCAGATCTACGATGCCGTGAGAGAAGAGCTGCAAGGCCTCTTCGCGAATCTGTTCGGCATCATGCCAGTCTTCCAGCATGTTGCGAGGATTCAGGTTGTCCCATATCTCATAAAGATCCTTCACCAGCTGGTGGTCAGTCTCCTTCGCCTCAAACTCCTCTGGCATTTCTGGCAGGGAAGCTGTCTCCAAGACATCGATGACCAGGACAGAATGATGGGCAGAGAGCGAGCGGCCGCTCTCGGTGATGAGGTTAGGGTGCTCGATATTGCTCTTGTTGGCTGCATCTACGAATGTATAGACACAGTCGTTCACATACTCCTGGATAGAGTAGTTTACGGAACTCTCGCTGCTTGAAGAGCGGGTGCCATCGTAATCTACACCGAGTCCGCCACCGCAATCTACGAAATCTACATTGTAGCCCATCTTGTGGAGGCTAATATAGAACTGGGCTGCCTCACGGAGAGCAGTCTGAATGCGGCGAATCTTGGTAATCTGACTTCCGATATGGAAGTGGATAAGGCGCAGACAGTCGTGGAATCCCATCTCGTCTATCTTCTTGAGGGCTGTGAGCAGTTCTGCGCTGGTCAAACCGAACTTAGATGCATCGCCGCCGCTTTCAGCCCATTTGCCTGAACCTGAAGAAGCCAGTTTAATGCGGATACCGATGTTTGGCTTTACGTTGAGCTTTTTGGCTACCTTTTCGATGATATCCAGCTCATTGAGCTTTTCTACTACGATAAAGATGCGCTTGCCCATCTTCTGAGCCAGCAAGGCAAGTTCGATGTAGCTCTCGTCCTTGTAGCCGTTGCAGATGATGAGCGAGTCGCTCTGTGCCTGTACGGCGATGACGGCGTGGAGTTCAGGCTTAGAGCCAGCCTCCAGTCCGAGGTTGAACTTCTTGCCGTGAGAGATAATCTCCTCAACGACCGGCTGCATCTGGTTCACCTTAATAGGATAGATGACAAAGTTTTCTCCCTTGTATCCATACTCTTCCTTTGCCTTTTGAAAACAGCTGGCTGTCTTCTCGATGCGGTTGTCGAGGATGTCTGGGAAACGGAGCAGTACGGGAGCGTTGATGTCGCGTAATGCCAACTCGTCCATGATGTCGCGCAGGTCTATCTGTGTGTTGTCCTTGCATGGAGTTACATAGACATCACCCTTGTCGTTGATGCCAAAGTAAGAAGTACCCCAACCACAGATGTTGTAGAGCTCCTTCGAGTCTTCAATAGTCCATTTCTTCATTTTCTAATCTTGCTTGCTGGAAATCAGTTTTGTTTGTTACCTTTATTATATATTACTTTATTAGATACGGCTATATGTTCAGCAGGTCTCTGATCTGCTGAACAATAGCGTTGATTTTATCATAATTGTCCATCACGTTGATATCAATGATGTGTTTTGCCTTCTCGTAGTAAGGCTCTCGAAGTTTCAGCTGCTCATGGATAAACCTGTCTACCTCTTCCGGTGTTTTGTTGAGCAGCAGAGGGCGTACGCCTTTGCCCATCTTCAGATGAGCGTGAAGGGTTTCTGGAGATGCCTTCAGGTAAAACGTTTCGCCAAGTTGGTTCATGTAGTCCATATTATCGAAGAAACATGGTGTTCCTCCTCCGCAACTTACCACTACATTTTCAAACTCTGCCACTTCGTGTAGCATATTGTGCTCTATCTTGCGAAATCCCTCTTCTCCAACTTCGTCGAAGATCTGTTTAACGGTCTTGCGCATTCGGCTCTCGATATACCAGTCGAGATCGTAGAACATAACGCCAAGGTCTTTGGCGAGGGCTTTGCCGACCGTTGTCTTGCCGGCGCCCATGTATCCTATGATGATGATTGACTTCATTTTCTTCTGTTTCTATGTCAATGAGGCATGTTTATGATTTCTTTCTGCCTCTAGCCTTTGGTTCTGGAGCAGCTTTGATAATTTCCATACACTCCTCGTATGTAAGCTCCTCTGCACTCTCATGTTTTGCCTTTGGAATGCGGTAATTCTTGCCGTCGTAAGCAATGTATGGACCATACTTGCCATTGAGAATTTCCATCTTATCGTCCTCATCGAAGACTTTGAGATGACGCTTCTCTTCGGCTTCGCGCTTTTCCTTGATCAGTTCGATGGCTCTGTCCAGTGTGATGGTCAGCGGATCATCCTCCTTTGGAATAGAAACATACTTGCGGTTATGGAGGATGTAAGGGCCGTAGCGACCAGAGCCAACTGTTACAGTAATTCCTTCATAATCACCGAGTTCTCTTGGCAGCTTGAAGAGTTCCAAAGCCTCTTCCAGGGTGATGGTTTCTATGCTCTTGTCTGATGGCAACTGGGCAAACTGAGGCTTGTCCTTATCCTCAGCAGAACCAATCTGTACCACTGGTCCAAAACGGCCAATCTTGACGAATACTGGCTTTCCTGTCTTTGGATCATTTCCGAGATTGCGCTCGCCGGCTTTGTGCTGGTTGCGGGCTTCCAGGACTTCCTTCACTTCAGGCTCAAAGCCCTTGTCGAAATCCTTCATCCAGTTGGTCCATTCGGTCTTTCCTTCTGCAATATCATCAAACTTCTTCTCTACGTCTGCCGTAAAGTTGTAGTTCATGATGTTCGGGAAGTTCTCCATCAGGAAATCGTTTACTACGATGCCGATATCAGTAGGCAGAAGTTTGCCCTTTTCAGATCCTGCCATCTCTTTCTTCAACTTCTGGGTTATCTTGATGCCCTTCAGAGAATCTATGGTAAATGTGCGCTCTTCACCCGTCTTGTCACCCTTTACCACGTATTGACGCTGCTGGATGGTACTGATGGTTGGAGCATAAGTAGATGGACGGCCGATGCCGAGATCTTCCAGTTTCTTCACCAGACTGGCCTCGGTGTATCTTGCAGGAGCCAGAGAATACTTCTCTGTAGCAAGGATTTCTCTGCGCTGCAATTCATCGCCTTCTTTCAGGGCAGGAAGAATGTGGGAAGAATCCTCAGCATGCTCTTCATCGTCGGTTGACTCAAGATAAACCTTGAGGAAACCATCGAATGAAACAACCTCGCCAGTAGCAACAAACTTTTCGCTTGTGTTGCCGATATTGATGTTGATGGTTGTCTTTTCGAGTTGTGCGTCAGCCATCTGAGATGCGATGGTACGCTTCCAAATGAGTTCGTAAAGGCGCTTCTCCTGAGCGGTTCCTTCGATGGTTGGTTCATTCATATATGTAGGACGGATAGCCTCGTGCGCTTCCTGTGCACCCTTTGAACTGGTGTGGTAGGCACGAGTCTGGCTGTATTCCTTGCCATATTCTCTGATAATCTCATCTTTGCTGGCGTTGGAACAGAGCGTAGAGAGGTTTACGCTATCGGTTCGCATGTAAGTGATGCGTCCGCTTTCGTAAAGTTTCTGGGCTATCATCATGGTCTGTACAACGGTGAAACCAAGCTTGCGTGCTGCCTCCTGTTGCAGAGTAGAAGTAGTGAAAGGTGGTGCAGGAGAACGCTTTAAAGGCTTCTTGGTTACAGATTCAACCATAAACTTAGCGTCTTTACACTTCTCAAGGAAAGCTTCAACCTCTTCGTGGGTATTGAAACGCTGGTCCAGTTCTGCCTTTACCTCTGTTGCATTGCCGCTGTCGCTGATCAGGGCGAAAATAGCGGTAACGCGATAGTATGGAACACTCTGGAACTTCTGGATTTCACGCTCACGTTCTACTATCAGACGGACAGCAACACTCTGTACACGACCTGCAGAAAGGGCTGGCTTAACCTTTCTCCACAAGATAGGAGAAAGCTTGAAACCTACCAGTCGGTCGAGTACACGACGAGCCTGCTGGGCATTCACCAGGTTCATGTCCAGATGGCGTGGGTTCTTGATTGCGTCAAGAATAGCCTGTTTGGTAATCTCGTGGAAGACAATACGGTTTGTCTTCTCCTCATCCAATCCCAGTACTTCGCAAAGGTGCCAGCTGATGGCTTCTCCCTCGCGGTCCTCATCGGATGCTAACCAGATTTTCTTGGCTTTCTTCGCATTCGTTTTCAATTCTGTAACGAGTTTTTTCTTTTCCTCTGGAATCTCATAATCAGGTTCCATGGTTTTCTCGTTTATACTAAGTTCCTTCTTCTTCAGGTCACGGATATGACCGTAAGAAGACATAACCTTATAGTCCTTACCTAAAAACTCTTCGATCTTTTTAGCCTTCGCAGGGCTCTCGACGATTACTAAATTCTCTTGCATAAGCTTATACACAATTTTTTTCGGTTGGCAAAAGTAAGTAAACTTTTTGCTTATACCTTATTATATGGTGTTTTTTTTGGTTTTTTTAATGTTTGGGAGCCATATTTGGCTGTATTGAACCCTTTTTACCCCAATTTTGTTTCCAAATAACGATGGAGCCCCTTGCGTATGGAATCGAATGCAAACTCATCAGGATTGAGTCTGCTCAATGGTATCCAGAATGATTCTTCTGCATCGTCCATTGCTTCTATATGAGTGTCGTCTTTCACCTTCACTTCATAGAACATATCGAGGGTATGAACCATGAAACCTGAGTAAAGGTAGAGATTTGGGTAGCTGAACTGATACTTAACCTCAGTTGCATCCAGTCCGGTTTCCTCTTTTACCTCTCTTGCCATACCTTCTTCACCTGTTTCATCCATGTCAACAAAACCGCCTGGCAAATCGAGTGCCCCCTTGGCTGGGTCTTTCTTGCGCCTTACTGCCAGGAGCTCTTCCTTACTGTTGAGTATGAGAGCTACCGTAGCACTGCTTGGATTGAGGTAATAAGAGAATCCGCAGTCCTTACACTTCTTGCTCTTGATGTTGTTGATTTCGAAATGATTAGAGCCGCAAACCGGGCAAAACTGAAACTTATCTAATACGTGACTCATATTATGATTAATGTATAATGATTGATGTTTAATGGAAAAGAATTTATCTTCATGTTATAATTGAAAAGCGGCCGGTCTTTGACTGCTGAACAAAGATCGGCCGCTGGTTATCTGATATTTACCAATTATCTGTACGGAATGGGAAGAGAGGCAGGTTGCCTGCATTTGCCATATTGCCGAGCTGGAAGTTGCGGAAACAGTAGCGAAGGGCTACTGGTTTCTTTACCTCAGGACTGGTTACGATGACGCACTCATTCCAAGGATCGTTGCCTTCCTGCCAGAAGTGCTTGGCTGTAGCCTTATGGAATACCTTATCCTCGCCTGCAACTTCGAAACCTTCGATACCTTCAAAGCGGTTGTAGGCTCCGTAGGTATTGTCGAAGTGAACTTTCACGGTGTCCCCAACAATCTTCATCTCCTTGAAGGTCATGCTCTCGCTGAAGAGTCCCTTCATGCCATAGGTCTTGCTGAGTGCCTGGAGTGCAAGACGTTCGCCTACAGGCTGTTTCTGACATGGATGAATCTGCTCAACCTCGTATGGGTAAACCAGGTCTTCGGTACAGACGATGCCGCTGTTTGGAATCACCTTGGCTGCATTGAACTGCTGTTCACGGAGCTTAGGTCCCCAATCGCCATTTACGTCGCCATTATGATAAGGTGCAATCTGTACGAAATAGAATGGCAGTTCGCCCTGCTTGAAGTCTCTGCGCCACTGGGCAACGAGGTCGGCAAGACGTTTGGTATACTGGCCGTCCGGGTCGCCCACGTTCGAACATCCCTGATAGAAGAGAATACCCTTTACGCTATAGTTGAGGATAGGGTGGAAAGTTCCGTTACCCCAGAGAAGAGGGTAGAGGAAATCCCACTTAAACTTAGGGCTCTTGGTCATCTTTGCAGAGTCGAGATCTTCCTTGGTGTTCTTCTTCAGGTAGTCGCGGTCGAGCCAGCTTTCTACACGGCTTCCACCCTTGTTTGCCATGACCAGACCTACCGGAATATCAAGAGTCTTGTTTATAACCTGTGCAAAGAAGTATCCTGTAGCAGATGCATCGCCTACGGTTTCCGGGTTAACCTCCTTCCATTCGCAGTTGGCATCATCTAACGGCTTACTGCTCATTACGCTAGGAATCTTTACGTAATGTACGCCTTTGTACTGGTTTGCTTCGAGCACCGCCTTGTTGTAACCTTCTACAGGGCAGTTGCCGAATCCTTTTACAGGCATCTCCATGTTGCTCTGACCTGCACAAACCCATACTTCTCCTGCCAGCACATTGTTGAGAGTGGTCTTTTCGCCATCATCGAAAGTGATGGAGAGTGGGGTGTAGCTCGCCTTCGGGGTTTGTACTTTGATAGCCCATTTGCCATCCTTTCCGGTCTTGGCAGAATATTTCTGCCCAGACCATGAGGTGGTTACCTCTACTGTGGTTCCTGGTTTGTCCCATCCCCAGAGGCTAGCCTCTGTGTTTTGCAGTAAAATCATGTTGTCACCCAAGATGTGTGGCAACTTTACTTTAGCCTGCGCTCCTGTTGTGATAAGTGCCAAGGCTGCCATTGCTAAAAATTTCTTATTCATTTTTTAGGGTTTAAAAGTTTATCGTTTTTTGTTCTTAAGTTCCTTGTATGGTTTGTATTCTGATATTGCCATCTATGTTATCTTGAAAGCAGATACAGAACTGACGTTAAAGAATAAGAGTTAGAAGCTGGAAGATGAAAAGCCGAAACTGTTCTCTCCAAACTTCTAACTCTTGGTTATCTTAAAGAAGGTTCTTGATGGCTGCCTCTATGTCCTTAATCTGTGCATCACGTGCCTGCAGGGTGTTGGTGCGGTCAATCAGGAAGAAGGTAGGAATGCTCTGGACATTGTAGAGAGCCAGACTCTTGCCCTGAATGCCATCTTCATCGCGTACGCAAATCCAAGGGATGGCAGCGGTAGAGGTCTTCCAGAAGTGCTCGTCAGGGTCTACTGATACCTGATAAATCTCCAGTCCGGCAGCATGATACTTGTTGTAGAGTTCACGCAACATCATGATGCGCTTGGTGCTCTCTTTGCTGGCGAAGAGATGGAAGTCGAGCAGTACCACCTTGCCCTTGAGGTCGGAGAGACGGCGTACCTGTCCCTTGTTGTCCTGAAGTGCAAGTTCGATGCATCCGTTTACGCTCACCTTGCTGGCCTCAATCTGCTGCTGTGCCATCTGGTTCTCGATGATGCGGATGTCCTTCATTCCCTCGATGGCGATATTGTGGAGGTTCTTGCCACGCTCAGCGCCAGGATAGTAGGTATCCCAACTGGTTGCTACAGCAGCAAATACCTTCACGTCGTCTTTGTTGTTGCGAGGGTTGAAGATAAGTGTATTCACATTGCCCAACTGTACCGTTTGGAAGAGCGCATAGTAAGCGTATGCCTTCATTGGCTCCTTGAAGATGTAGTTGGTCTTGATGTCCTGTTTGTAAGCCTGGAGCATGCGGCCTACGATGGATTCGATAGAATCGTTGCCGATGTTAGGATCTTTCACGAGCCCGTTGATATTGCTCTGGAGAGTCATCTGCTTAAGAGACAACTCCTTGATCTTGTTGCAGTTTTCAGAACCTTCCACTTCGTATTTGAAGCTCATCTGCGGATAAGCCGCCTTTACCTTGACGGTTTCTGTAGAATCGATGGAAAGATTGATGGTTTGATTGGCGATGCGTAAGCGGTAGAACTCTGGGGTAACAGAGTCCATGGCAGCCTCGTCGAAGGCAAAGGCACCATCCTCGCCCAGTTTCACAGAGTCGATTTTCACAGGACCGTTCAGGCTGATGTTCTCCAGATAGAGCATAGAGTCCTGAGCCTCTGTGATATTGCCGTTGATGTGGAATTTCTTGTTGTTACAAGAAGTCAAAGCCAGTGCAGCTACCATAATCGCTGCCACTGAAAAGAGTCTAGTTATCTTCATGAATTTTATTATTTTGCAAAATTATCGAGTGCAAAGATAGTAATAAAATTGCGAATAATGCACCTTCTATAGATAAATTATTTAAAAAAGTGGAAAATAATTGCTGATTTATTTGTTTATTAATAATTAAAGAGGTATCTTTGCAGCGTTTTAGATATTTTAGATGTTAGACAAAACAATAAGTTTTTTAATTTAGATGAACGTAATTACAAAAAGTGTTCAGTTGCCTGATGGAAGAACCATCACAATTGAGACCGGAAAAGTTGCAAAACAGGCTGGTGGTGCTGCGGTTCTCCGCATGGGTAACACAGTGCTTCTCGCAACTGTTTGTGCAGCAAAGGATGCAGTTCCGGGTACAGATTTTATGCCTTTGCAAGTAGATTATCGTGAGCAGTACAGTGCTGCAGGTCGTTTCCCTGGTGGTTTCACCAAGCGCGAAGGCAAAGCCAGCGATGAGGAAATCCTTACCTCTCGTCTCGTGGACCGTGCTTTGCGTCCACTTTTCCCTTCTAACTACCATGCAGAAGTTTACGTACAGGTAATGTTGCTCTCAGCCGATGGTGTTGACCAGCCAGATGCCCTCGCAGGTTTCGCTGCTTCAGCTGCCATGGCTTGTTCAGATATTCCTTTCGAGTACTATATCTCTGAGGTTCGTGTAGCTCGTATCAATGGTGAGTATGTTGTAAACCCTACATTCCAGCAGATGGAAGAGGCAGACATGGATATCATGGTTGGTGCTACCAAGGACAATATCATGATGGTAGAAGGTGAGATGAAGGAAGTTTCTGAGCAGGATCTCATCGGTGCCCTCAAGGTGGCTGCCGAGGCTATCAAGCCTATGTGCGAACTCCAGTATGAGTTGGCTAAGGAGAAGGGTACTGACGTGAAGCGTGAGTATGACCATGAGATCAACGATGAGGAACTCCGTGAGCAGATTAAGTCTGAGCTTTACAAGCCAGCTTATGATATCAATCATCAGGCTTTGGAGAAGCATGCACGTCAGGATGCTTTCGATAAGGTTTTGGCTGATTTCCTCGAGAAGTATGACGCTGCTCATACCGATCTTTCTGAGGAAGACTTGGAGGAGAAGCACGCTGAGGCTACCCGTTACTATGATGACGTAATGCGCGATGCTATGCGCCGTTGCATCCTCGACGAGGGCTTGCGCCTTGATGGTCGTGCTACTACAGAAATCCGTCCTATCTGGTGCGAGGTTTCTCCACTCCCAATGCCTCACGGAAGCGCTATCTTCCAGCGTGGTGAGACTATGTCTCTCTCTACATGTACTCTCGGTACCAAGATGGATGAGAAGCTTATCGACGGTGTGCTCGAGAAGAGCTACCAGCGCTTCCTCCTTCACTATAACTTCCCTCCATTCTCAACAGGTGAGGCTAAGGCTCAGCGCGGCGTAGGCCGTCGTGAGATTGGTCACGGTCACTTGGCATGGCGTGGTTTGAAGGGCCAGATTCCTGCAGACTTCCCTTACACAGTACGTTTGGTAAGCCAGATCTTGGAGTCTAACGGTTCTTCTTCTATGGCTACTGTTTGTGCCGGTACTCTCGCCCTGATGGATGCAGGTGTTCCTATGAAGAAGCCAGTTTCTGGTATCGCTATGGGTCTTATCAAGAACCCAGGTGAGGACAAGTACGCTATCCTCAGTGATATCCTCGGTGATGAGGACCACTTGGGTGATATGGACTTCAAGACCACTGGTACCCGCGATGGCTTGACCGCTACACAGATGGATATCAAGTGCGATGGTTTGAGCTTCGAGATTCTTGAGGAGGCTTTGATGCAGGCTAAGGCTGGTCGTGAGCATATCCTCAACTGCATGATGGAGACAATCTCTGAGCCACGTGCTGAGATGAAGCCACAGGTTCCACGTATTGTAGCATTCGATATCCCTAAGGAGTTCATCGGTGCTGTTATCGGCCCTGGTGGTAAGATTATCCAGCAGATGCAGGAGGATACTGGTGCGACAATCACTATCGAGGAGACTGATGGTAAGGGTCACGTCCAGGTATCTGCTCCTAACAAGGATTCTATCGATGCAGCTTTGGCTAAGATTAAGGCTATCGTAGCTGTTCCTGAGGTTGGTGAAGTTTACGAGGGTACTGTCCGTTCTATCATGCCTTACGGTTGCTTCGTAGAGATTCTCCCTGGTAAGGATGGTTTGCTCCACATTTCTGAGATTGATTGGAAGCGTCTTGAGACAGTTGAAGAGGCTGGCATCAAGGAAGGCGACAAAATCAAGGTGAAGTTGATGGAGATTGATCCTAAGACTGGCAAGTACAAACTTTCTCATCGTGTATTGATGGAGAAGCCAGAGGGTTATGTAGAGCGTGAGCGTCGTCCACGTCCTGAGCGCGGTGAACGTCGCGGTCGTCGTGATGATCGTCATGAAGGTCGTGGTGAGCGTCCAGCTCGTCAGCCACGTCGTTACGAGCATCGTAATGATGAGCAGGCTCCTAAGGAGTTCAACGACTCTTTGGATCACAACAATGATGTAGAATAATCTGCGTATTAGACACATTATTATATATAAAGGCACATTCCGCATAGGAATGTGCCTTTTTTTAATAGTACTTTCTCTAATTATTGCCGGATATTGTATTTGTATATGGGAATGGAGAATGTAAAGTGTGGATCATGTAGGGATAAACAAAAAGAGTCACAAGTAAAACTTGTGACTCTTTTCTGCGCTTCAAGATGGGCTTGAACCAACGACCCCCTGATTAACAGTCAGGTGCTCTAACCAACTGAGCTATTGAAGCAATTTGCTATGAAAGAAGATGAGTTACGAGGCTAACCTGAAACTCTCTTGCGCTTCAAGATGGGCTTGAACCAACGACCCCCTGATTAACAGTCAGGTGCTCTAACCAACTGAGCTATTGAAGCGTTTTTTCTGTAAAGAACATGACGTTCCTTATTTGCGTGTGCAAAAGTACTAACTTTTCTTCATTCTGCCAAATTTTTTGCTGACTTTTTTCGCTTTTTCCCTAAAAAAGTGTATTTTTTCTTATCTTTGTGCCACTTTTTGCCTATTTTATGGTGTTTTTCGCAAAGAAATGAGTACTTTTGTGGTCGAAATCTTCTCCCGAGGGCGAATGCCGTGAAGAGGGGGAGGAAATAACCAATAAGTTGAATCATATACAATTAAATAAGGTAACAATGAAAAGAATACTGTTCTCCTTGCTTATGGTGCTCCTGGCAGTTCCTACTTTTGCCCAGGTTGACAAAGATCATGACTTCAAAGCCGCAAAGAATATGGAAATATTCAATGCCATCTACAAGAATCTCGATTTGATGTATGTTGATACGCTCGATGCTGAAGTTGTGGTCGGAAATGGTATCAATGCCATGTTGCGTAGTCTCGACCCTTATACTACCTATTATCCTGAGCAGAAGATGAAGGAACTCAAGAACCTGCTCACCGGCAAGTATGCGGGTGTAGGTGCGGTGATACGCTACAATTTCCAGTTGCAGCGCGTCTGTATCAGCGAGCCTTACGAGAATATGCCTGCTGCAGAAGTGGGACTGAAGAAGGGTGACATCATCCTGAGTATTGATGATGAGGATATGACCAATAAGGAGGTGAGCTATGTCAGCGATCATCTTCGTGGTGACCCGGGTTCTTCTTTCATGCTGAAAGTTAAGCGTCCAAGTACAGGCAAGACGATGAAGGTGAAGGTAACACGCCGTACCATCCAGTTGCCGTTCTTGCCTTATTATGGCATGTTGAAGGGTAGCATCGGTTACATCAACTTCAATTCCTTTACCGAGCAGTCTGCCAAGGAAGTGCGTCGTGCTTTCATCGATTTGAGAAAGCAAGGAGCCAAGAGTCTTGTCTTCGATCTGCGTAATAATGGTGGTGGTTCTGTTACCGAAGCGGTCAGCATCATCAATATGTTCTTGCCTAAAGGTAAGACAGTCTTGGAGATGAAGGGAAAGTTGCAGCGTTCTAATCATGTTTATAAGACCACGGTTGAACCGATAGATTCCGTTATGCCGATGGTAGTATTGGTGAACGAGAATTCTGCCAGTGCCAGTGAAATCATGAGCGGCAGTCTGCAGGATTATGACCGTGCTGTAATATTAGGTACGCGCACGTATGGAAAGGGATTGGTGCAGACTACCATGGATTTGCCTTATAACGGACAGGTGAAACTCACTACTGCTAAATATTTCATTCCTAGCGGTCGATGCGTTCAGGCACTCAACTATAAGCACGATAAGGGTGGTTATGTGGAGCATGTTCCCGACTCTCTTACCAAGGTGTTCTATACCGCAGGTGGCAGAGAAGTGAGAGATGGAGGTGGCGTGAAGCCGGATGTAGAAGTAAAGCCTGATTCTTTGCCAAACATCGCCTTCTATCTGGCTGGTGCCCGCGACAGTAATGAGGTGATGCTTAATTATGAGGTTGATTATATCGCCAAGCATCCTGCTATTGCTCCTGCGAAGGAATTCTCGCTGACCGATGCCGATTATGATGAATTCAAGACACGCGTGTTGAAGGCTAACTTCCAGTACGACCGTGAAACAGAAAAGTATCTCAAGGACTTGGAAAAGCTCGCTAAGTTTGAAGGCTACTACGATGATGCCAAGGCAGAGTTTGAGGCTTTGAAGAAAAAACTGAGCCATAATGTGGCAAAGGATCTGGATTATAACAAGGATTACATCAAGCATCTGTTGGAAAATGACATCGTTTCTGCCTATTATTTCCAGCGCGGTGCCATCCAGAATTCCATGCGTTATGACAAGCAGATTAAGGAAGCAGTAAAATTGCTGAATTCTCCATCAGAATACGAAAAAATACTGCATCCTGTGAAGAAATAAGTACAAAAACGTGCACAATCGATTAAAAATGTGCACGTTGCGAATAAAAAGTTGCATTTTTTTTGGCTAATCACAAAAATATTTGTAATTTTGCAACGTTCAGTGGAATGAGGGGCTCACAAGAGTTCCTCATTTTATTTTAATAAGGTATATATGATTGATAAAAACGTCGTAAAAAAATTAGTTGAAGAATGGCTCCAAGATAAGGAATATTTCTTGGTAAGCATTGAAATCAGTCCCGACGATAGAATCGTTGTTGAGATTGACCATGCCGATGGAGTATGGATTGAGGATTGTGTTGCCTTGAGTAAGTATATTGAGGATCATTTGAACCGTGACGAGGAAGACTATGAGCTCGAAGTTGGCTCTGCAGGCTTGGGTCAACCGTTCAAAGTTCCGCAGCAGTATATCAATTTCATTGGCAAGGAGGTAGAGGTGCTTGATGCCGACGGCAAGAAGGTGAAGGGTATCTTGAAAGCTGTTGAAGGAAATGACTTCACAGTTGGCGTTGAAGAAAAGGTAAAGGTTGAAGGTAAAAAACGTCCGGTTAAGCAGGAGGTTGATCACGTTTACCAGATGGATAAAGTAAAATATACAAAATACATAATTAGTTTCAATTAAGTTATGGCTAAAAAAGAGCAAGAATTGACAGCGAGTATGATTGATACATTCCGCGAGTTTAAAGAAACAAAGAATATCGACCGTACTACATTGGTAAGTGTATTGGAGGAGAGCTTCCGTAATGTACTTGCCAAGATTTTTGGTAGTGACGAAAACTTTGATGTCATCGTGAACCCTGACAAGGGTGACTTCGAAATTTATCGCAACCGTATAGTTGTTGCTGATGGCGAAGTTGAAGATGAAAATAAGGAAATTACACTTTCTGAGGCTCGTAAGATTGAGCCGGATTACGAGGTTGGTGAGGATGTAAGTGAGACGGTTGACTTCAATAAGTTTGGTCGTCGTGCCATCTTGACTCTTCGTCAGACTTTGGCTTCCAAGATTCTTGAGTTGGAGCATGATTCACTTTACAACAAATACAAGGATCGCGTAGGTCAGGTTATCTCTGGTGAGGTTTATCAGGTTTGGAAGCGCGAGGTTCTGATTGTAGATGATGAGAACAACGAGCTCATGTTGCCTAAGACTGAGCAGATTCCTGGTGATACTTACCGCAAGGGTGAGACTATTCGTGCGGTCATCCTTCGTGTAGACAACGAGAACAATAATCCAAAGATTATCTTGAGCCGTACAGCTCCAATCTTCCTGCAGCGCCTGTTGGAGGCTGAGGTTCCTGAGATTGCAGACGGTCTGATTGCAATCCGCCGTATCGCCCGTCTTCCGGGAGAGCGTGCTAAGATTGCTGTTGAAACATTCGATGAGCGTATCGACCCGGTTGGCGCATGTGTAGGTGTTAAAGGTAGCCGCGTTCACGGTATCGTTCGCGAACTTTGCAACGAGAATCTCGATGTCATCAACTACTCAAGCAATACCAAACTCTTCATTCAGCGTGCGTTGGCTCCAGCCAAGGTTTCTTCAATCAATGTTGATGATGAGAACAAGAAAGCAGAGGTTTACTTGCAGCCTGAGGAAGTTAGTTTGGCTATCGGCCGTGGCGGTATGAACATCAAACTGGCTTCTATGCTTACAGAATATACCATCGACGTATTCCGTGAGGTAGACGAGAATGAGGCCGATGAGGATATCTACTTGGATGAGTTCTCTGATGAGATTGACCAGTGGGTTATCGATGCTATCAAGGGCATCGGTCTTGATACTGCCAAGCAGGTACTCAATGCACCTCGCAACTTGCTGATTGAGAAGGCCGACCTCGAAGAGGAGACCGTTGATCATGTACTCAGCGTGTTGCGCGCCGAATTCGAACAATAATTCCCTTGCCAGCGAGTGCTTGCAGGGAATCTAACTTTAAAAATAGGAGAATAAATAATTTATGAGCATCAGATTAAATAAAGCACTACGTGAATTAAATATAGGACTTCAGACGGCAGTTGAATTCCTAGAGAAAAGAAAAGACCTGGGAGATGTCAAGGCAGAACCGAGCTTCAAACTCACCGACCAGCAATACAAGGCATTGAATGATGCCTTCAGTCAGGACAGAGAGGTTCGTGATCAGGCTGAGAAACTCTTTACCAAAAAAGCAAAAGATAAGAAGCGTGCGCCAGAGCAGAAGGACAATCGCGCTGAAAGCTTGTTGGAGTCTAATGGACAGCAGCAGTATAAGCCGCTGGGAAAGATTGACTTGGACAATATCGGTAAGAAGCCTGCTGCAGAGTCTGTTGCGGAAAAGCCTGAGACTGCTGCCGTCAGTCCTGAGCAGAAGAAAGACGCTCCTAAGGCTGAGCAAAAGAAGGAACAGAAGCCACAACAGGCTTCTCAGCATAAACAGCAAATGAAACAGGAAAATCATCAGAAATCACAGCAGTCAAACGCTCAGATGAATAAGCAGAATGCTCCTCAGGGAAAGAAAGAGCATCATCATGCTAAGAATGAAACTGCACAGCATTCTGCTGGCGCAGCAGACAACAGCGTGTTTACTCTCAAGAGTGAGAAGAAGTTTACTGCTAATGAGCCTAAGGTGTTGGGCAAGATAGATTTGTCTTCTCTCAACCAGAGCACTCGTCCTAAGAAGAAAACCAAGGAGGAGCGCCGCAAGGAACGTGAGGAGAAAATGGCTCAACAGCACAATGAGCGCAAAAAGCGTGTTCGTATCAACAAAGAACGTGTTGACATCAATGCCGAAGCTAAGAATAATGGCGGAGGTAATGGCAACAACGGCGGTAATAACAAGAAGAACAAAAACCGCAACAGAAATAATAACAATAATAATCGCGGCAATAACAACAACCGTGGCAACCAGCGTCAGATCGAGGTTGATGACGAGGCTGTAGCACGCCAGGTTAAGGAGACTCTTGCACGTTTGACCAGCAAAAGTCAGAACAAGAAGGGTGCTAAGTACCGTAAGGAGAAGCGTGAGGCTGTTCAGGAGAAGTTGCAGGATCAGGCTCGTCAGGAGCAGAAGGAAAGCAAGACCCTGAAACTTACTGAGTTCGTTACCGTTAGCGAGTTGGCTACGATGATGGATATCAGCGTTACTCAGGTTATCTCTACGCTGATGGGTGTAGGTATCATGGTATCTATCAACCAGCGCCTGGATGCAGAGACCATCAACATGGTGGCTGAGGAGTTCGGTTTCAAGACCGAATACGTGAGTGCCGAGGTTCAGGAGGCCGTGAGCGAGGAAGTGGATGATGAGAACGACTTGGTTCCACGTGCTCCAATCGTAACCGTCATGGGTCACGTAGACCACGGTAAGACCTCTTTGCTCGACTATATCCGCAATACCAATGTGATTGCCGGTGAGGCGGGTGGTATTACCCAGCATATCGGTGCCTATAGTGTGACCCTGAAAAGCGGTCGCAAGGTAACCTTCCTTGATACTCCAGGTCACGAGGCGTTTACCGCCATGCGTGCCCGTGGTGCCCAGGCTACCGATATCGCCATCATCATCATCGCAGCCGATGACTCTGTGATGCCTACTACCAAGGAGGCTATCGCTCATGCGCAGGCTGCCGGTGTACCAATGGTATTCGCTATCAACAAGATTGATAAGCCAGGTGCTAACCCAGACCGTATCCGTGAGGACTTGGCTAACATGAACCTGCTCGTTGAGGAGTGGGGTGGTAAGTATCAGTGCCAGGAAATCAGTGCCAAGAAGGGTATCGGTGTTCACGATCTGCTCGACAAGGTGCTCCTCGAGGCTGACATGCTCGACTTGAAGGCTAACCCTAACCGTCGTGCTACAGGTACCATCATCGAGTCTTCTCTCGACAAGGGTCGTGGATATGTTTCTACCGTATTGGTTGCCAACGGTACTTTGAAGGTAGGCGACATCGTACTCGCCGGTACTTCTTGGGGTCGTGTCAAGGCGATGTTCAATGAGCGTAATGCCAACATCAAGTCAGCAGCTCCTGCTGAGCCAGCTATCATCCTCGGTTTGAATGGTGCGCCTACTGCAGGTGACCAGTTCCACGTAATCGAGACAGAGCAGGAGGCTCGCGAAATCGCCAACAAGCGTGAGCAGCTGCAGCGTGAGCAGGGCTTGCGTACTCAGAAGCGCTTGACTCTGGGTGATATCTCTCACCGTATCGCACGTGGTGAGTTCCATGAGTTGAACGTCATCGTGAAGGGTGATACCGATGGTTCTGTTGAGGCTTTGAGCGACTCATTCATCAAGCTTTCTACCGAGAAGGTTCAGGTGAACGTGGTGAACAAGGCTGTGGGTCAGATTTCTGAGAACGACGTGATGCTGGCATCTGCTTCAGATGCAGTCATCGTTGGTTTCCAGGTTCGTCCATCTGCCGATGCTCGTAAGGCTGCCGACCGTGAGGGTGTTGAAATCAACACATACTCTATCATCTACGATGCTATCGATGATATCAAGAGTGCGATGGTTGGTATGCTCGACAAGGTGAAGAAGGAAATCGTTACCGGTCAGGTTGAGGTTAAGCAGACCTTCAAGATTTCTAAGGTGGGTACTATTGCCGGTGGTCTCGTTACCGAGGGTAAGGTACACGCTAAGGATAAGGCTCGCGTCATCCGTGACGGTATCGTGATACGTACTGCTGAAATCGGTGCCTTGAAGCGTTACAAGGACGATGTTAAGGAGGTGGTTACCGGTATGGAATGCGGTTTGAGCCTCGTCAACTACAACGATATCCAGGAGGGCGACGTTATCGAGACCTTCACTGAGATCGAGGTAGAGCAGAAATTGTAATATAGCATATATTATATATAATAAGGTAGGGATGAGTCCTCAGCGGCTTATCCCTATTTAGGGTTAAAATAACGAAAGGTTATTCTAAATAAAATGGCAGAGAAAGAACAAGAAAAGAATCAGTTTGTCAAGCAGGTGGCTGAGCAGAAGTATGAATTCGGCTTTACCACCGATGTACATACTGAAATCATAGAAAAGGGTCTCAACGAGGATGTTGTGCGCCTGATCTCGCAGAAGAAGGGAGAGCCAGACTGGATGCTCGAATTTCGTCTGAAAGCCTACAATTACTGGAAGACGCTCAAGGAGCCAAAGTGGGGACACGTTCACGTGCCACCTATTGACTACCAGGAGATTTCATACTATGCCGATCCTTTGGCAAAGAAGCCGAAGAATAAGGAGATTGATCCTGAGCTGGAGAAGACATTCGATAAACTTGGTATTCCTCTGGAGGAGCGTCTGGCTTTGAGCGGTACCGCCGTAGATGCCATCATGGACTCTGTGTCGGTGAAGACTACCTTCAAGGAGAAACTCCGTGAGAAGGGCGTCATCTTCTGCAGTATTGGTGAGGCTGTGAAGGAGCATCCTGATTTGGTAAGAGAGTATCTGGGAACCGTAGTTCCTTATCGTGATAACTTTTATGCAGCTTTGAACAGTTGTGTTTTCAGTGATGGCTCATTCGTTTATATTCCTAAGGGCGTCCGCTGTCCGATGGAGTTGAGCAGTTACTTCCGCATCAATGCCCGTAACACCGGTCAGTTTGAGCGTACATTGATTATCGCTGATGATGATGCTTACGTTTCTTACCTGGAGGGATGTACAGCGCCAATGCGTGATGAGAACCAGCTCCATGCGGCTATCGTAGAGATTATCGTCAAGGATAATGCTGAGGTGAAATACTCTACCGTTCAGAACTGGTATCCTGGTGATGAGCATGGTAAGGGTGGTGTGCTGAACCTGGTAACCAAGCGAGGCGACTTGCGCGGTGTGAACTCTAAGTTGAGCTGGACTCAGGTAGAGACGGGTTCTGCGATTACCTGGAAGTATCCTTCCTGTATCTTGCGTGGCGACAACTCCGTGGCTGAGTTCTATAGCGTAGCTGTTACCAACAACTATCAGGAGGCTGATACGGGTACCAAGATGATTCACATGGGTAAGAACACCAAGAGTACCATCATCTCTAAAGGTATCTCGGCAGGTCATAGCCAGAACTCCTATCGTGGTCTGGTTCGTGCCACATCCAATGCCGACAATGCACGCAACTACAGTTCCTGCGACTCTTTGTTGCTGGGCAGCGATTGTGGAGCGCATACCTTCCCATATATGGATGCCCATAACGACACAGCCGTGTTCGAACATGAGGCAACCACCTCGAAGATTTCAGAAGACCAGCTCTTCTATTGCAATCAGCGAGGCATTCCTACCGAGGAGGCTGTCGGCTTGATCGTAAACGGTTATGCCAAGGATGTGCTCAACAAGTTGCCTATGGAGTTTGCCGTTGAGGCACAGAAACTCCTGAGTGTTTCACTCGAAGGAACTGTAGGATAAAAAATGAATAGAAAGTGAGGCTTGTGATGAAAAAGTGTATCTTGTTATTGCTGTTGGCAGTGCATTTGAATGCTTTTGGTCAGATTCTTTCCAAGATAAGACCTGTAAATTTGACTGCTCAACAAGATTCGATTGTAAGAGGTTTTGCTTCTCAGTATAGGCCGATATATACTGTTGATGGGCATTTTTATGGCTATTTTAAGTTGGATGCTTCTGCTCCATCTTCAACGGCTTCTATCATGCTGCAAAATAACAGTGTTTCAGCTTTCTCACATGATATTATACTCTCTGGTGAATGTAGCTTCGTGGTGTTAGACCCTCCTCCTTTGTTTGAACAATGGGGGTGGACTAAGCCACCTACATTGTTAGAATCAGTATGTGATTTATTAATTGACACAATTTTATAACAATTATGTTAGAGGTAAAGAATCTGCATGCTACTATTGCAGGCAAAGAAATATTGAAAGGTATCAACCTGACTATCAACGATGGTGAGATACATGCAATCATGGGACCTAACGGTTCCGGTAAGTCAACCTTGAGCGCTGTGCTCACGGGTAACCCTCTCTATACCGTAACCGAGGGTGAGGCTATCTTCAACGGCAAGAACCTCCTGGATATGAAGCCAGAGGACCGTGCCCGTGAAGGCTTGTTCCTCTCTTTCCAGTATCCAGTAGAAATTCCTGGTGTATCCATGACCAACTTCATGCGTGCGGCTATCAATGCCAAGCGTGAGTATCAGGGTTTGGAGCCATTGAACACCAGTGAATTCATGAAGCTGATGCGTGAGAAGCGCGAGTTGGTGGAATTGGACAGCAAGTTGGCTCGCCGTTCTGTAAACGAAGGTTTCTCGGGTGGTGAGAAGAAGCGCAACGAGATTTTCCAGATGGCTATGCTGGAGCCAAAGCTTTCTATTCTCGATGAAACCGACTCTGGTCTCGATGTGGATGCGATGCGTATCGTGGCTGACGGTGTGAACAAGATGCATACCGACAAGACATCTGCCATCGTCATCACTCACTACGAGCGTCTGCTCGATATGATTAAGCCAAGTGTGGTTCACGTACTCTATAAGGGTAGAATCGTGAAGACTGCCGGTCCTGAACTTGCCAAGGAGATTGAGGCTCGTGGCTATGACTGGATCAAGGCAGAAGTAGATGAGAAATAATAGGGAGGATGGCTATGCATTCAGAAAAACAATATTTAGACTTGTATCAGTCTTCTTCGAGAATAATCAAGAAGAACAGTGCTGAGGTGCTCAATGCGGTGCGCGATGCTGCGTTTGAGAACTTCCGTCGCTTGGGCTTCCCTTCCCGAAAGGTAGAAAGATACAAGTACACAGATATGAGCGCCATCTTCGAGCCAGACTATGGCTTGAACTTGAACCGTCTGGAAATTCCGGTAGATCCATACGAAGCTTTCCGCTGCGATGTGCCTAATCTGAGCACTTCGCTCTACTTCGTTGTAAACGATGCTTTTTATAACAAAGCATTGCCTAAAGTAGAGCTTCCGGAGGGCGTAATTGTGGACTCTTTGAACAAGATTGCTGCAGAAAACCCTGAATTCATCGGGAAATACTATGCTAAGATTGCCAAAACCGACGAAGATGGCATCACCGCATTGAATACATTCCTGGCACAGGATGGCTTGCTGATTTATGTTCCAAAGAATGTAAAGGTAGAGCGAACTATTCAGGTCATCAATATTCTCCGTTCGGATGTAGATTTGATGGTAAACCGCCGTGTTCTCATCGTCATGGAACAGGGTGCTGAGGCTAAGTTCCTCTTCTGCGACCATGCAGCCGATGACAAGAACTTCCTCGCAACCCAGGTTATCGAGGCATTCGTAGGCGAGAATGCCAGTCTCGACCTCTATTGTCTGGAGGAGACTCATTACAAGAACCGCCGTGTCAGCAACGTTTATATCGAGCAGCAGGCTAACAGCCGCGTGAACCATAACGTCATCACGCTTCATAACGGTATTACCCGCAACCGCCTCGACCTCGTATTCAAGGGCGAGGGAGCTGAGTGCTTCTGCAATGGTTGTGTGATTGCCGACAAGAACCAGGTGGTTGATAACAATACGCTTATCGATCATCAGGTGGGTCATTGTACCAGTAACGAGCTTTATAAGTATGTGCTCGATGGTGAGGCACGTGGTGCTTTTGCCGGCAGAGTGCTGGTTCGTCATGGTGCCCAGAAGACTATTTCTCAGGAAACTAACCAGAACCTCTGTGCTACGAAGACAGCCCGTATGTTCACCCAGCCGATGCTGGAGATCTATGCTGACGATGTGAAGTGTGCACACGGTAGTACTGTAGGTCAGCTCAACGATGCGGCATTGTTCTATATGCAGCAGCGTGGTGTGAGCCGCGAGGAGGCTAAGTTGCTCCTTCAGTTTGCGTTTATCAACGAAGTCATCGACAAGATGGAGCTGGAGCCATTGCGCGATCGCCTGCATCATCTCGTAGAGAAGCGATTCCGTGGTGAACTCAATAAGTGCGAGGGTTGCAAACTTTGCAAGTAGATAATATCCTTTTAAAGGAGTAAAGTTCTTAAAACTATGTATGATATCAATCAAGTAAGAGCAGATTTCCCGATTTTATCGAGAAAGGTCTATGATAAGCCATTGGTGTATCTGGATAATGCGGCAACCACGCAGAAGCCATTGTGCGTGCTCGATGCCATGCGCGACGAGTATCTCAATGTGAATGCCAATGTGCATCGTGGCGTTCACTATCTCTCTCAGCAGGCTACCGACCTTCATGAGGCTGCCCGCGAAACCGTGCGCAAGTTTATCAATGCGCCGAAGGTTGAGGAAGTCATCTTTACCCGCGGTACTACCGAGAGTCTGAATCTCGTGGTTTCATCGTTCTGCGATGCCTTTATGAGCGAGGGCGACGAGGTGATTATCTCTACCATGGAGCATCACTCCAATATCGTGCCTTGGCAGTTGCAGGCTGCCAAGAAGGGAATTGCCATCCGCGTCATCCCTATCAACGATAAAGGTGAGATTAACCTCGATGAATTCGCCAATTTATTTACCGAACGCACCAAAATCGTGAGCATTGCCCAGGTGAGCAACGTGCTCGGTACGGTGAATCCGGTAAAAGAGATGATTAAGATAGCTCACGAGCACGATGTACCTGTCATGGTGGATGGCGCTCAGAGTACTCCTCACTTCGCTGTGGATGTACAGGATATGGATTGCGATTTCTTCGCTTTCAGCGGACATAAGATTTATGGTCCTACCGGTATCGGTGTGCTTTACGGCAAGGAAGAATGGCTCGACAAGTTGCCTCCTTATCAGGGAGGTGGTGAAATGATTGAGAGCGTAAGTTTCGAGAAGACTACTTTCGAGAAGTTGCCATTCAAGTTCGAGGCTGGTACTCCTGATTATGTAGCTACCCACGGTCTGGCAAAGGCCATCGATTATGTCTCTGCGCTTGGTATGGATAACATCGCCAAGCATGAGCAGGAATTGACCCGTTACTGCATGGAGCAGATGCGAACCATCGATGGAATCAGACTTTTTGGTGAACAGGAGGGCAAAGATGCCGTTGTCAGCTTCTTGGTTGGTGATATTCATCACATGGATATGGGCACCTTGCTCGACCGCCTGGGCATCGCTGTACGTACCGGTCATCATTGCGCTCAGCCTTTGATGGACCGCTATGGTATTCTAGGTACCGTTCGTGCCAGCTTTGCCCTATATAATACAAAGGAAGAAATAGATGCGCTTGTAGCGGGCGTAAAACGCGTGGCTATGATGTTCTAAAGATAAAGACTTTGTAGCCGCATACAGCGCACGTAAAAGCCTTATTTAGCCAACTGGCGAGCGAAAGACAACCCACTGGCAAGCAAAGAACAGCCAACTGGCGCTACTGCGGACAGTTGGCTGTTTGCGTTTGGCAGTTATCAGAAAGTTGAGGTTGGAATGCCCAAATACTCTTCACTCTTCACCCTTTTGCCGTAACGTATTGTTATACTGATACTTACGCGCTGAAGAGACGTTCTGACTCTTCACCCACTCTTCACCCTCTCTTCACCGCCTGGTGCTATGAGGGTGAAGAGTAGGTGAAGAGTGGGTGAAGAGTTGGTGAAGAGTTAAAATGCTCTTATCCTTGTAACTACCTTATAATTAGGTGGTTATAAAATAGAGGTGAAGAGTGAAGAGATAAACGTAAAATTCATCATAATTATGTTAGAAAGTCATTATTATAAGGATATGGTAGAGGCTGGCTGCGATGAGGCTGGCAGAGGATGTCTGGCAGGCAGCGTATATGCAGCAGCCGTTATCCTTCCGCCCGGTTATCAGAATGCCGAATTGAACGACAGTAAGAAGCTCACAGATAAGAAGCGCAAGGCGCTCCGCGAGCAGATAGAGCGAGATGCTGTAGCTTGGGCTGTGGGCATTGTTACTCCCGAAGAAATCGATAAAATCAATATCCTCAACGCCAGTTTTCTGGCTATGCACCGTGCCCTGGACCAGCTCAAGGTTCGTCCGGAGGCAGTTATCGTGGATGGTAACCGCTTCAAACCCTACAAGGATTTGCCTTATACAACCATCGTAAAGGGTGACGGCAAGTATCTGTCTATTGCAGCTGCCAGCATCCTTGCCAAGACCTATCGTGATGATTACATGGATGCACTGGCAGAAGAATATCCGCAGTACGACTGGAAAGCCAACAAGGGTTATCCTACCAAGAAGCATCGTGCTGCCATCAGGGAATTTGGAGTCACTCCATATCATCGCATGAGTTACAATCTTTTGGGCTCCGGTGAACTGTCCATCGATTTTGAGGAATAATATACTGTCGCCATGAAGCATTTGAGGTGGGATATTTTATAGGAGGATATGCGGGCAGTGGCTTTGCTTCTGTTCCTTTATCTATATGTGGTGGTATTGCTGTTGAGTATTTAGGAGGCGGGTTTGGTTCACTTATGGGAGGACTGATTTATGATGCATTGTATTAAAAACGTCAATATAAAAATGAAATTGTTTGAGAATAGAATATTATATTCTTTCTACTGTTTTGAGCATTGGATTGATGGCTCGTTTCATATGTTGTTTCGTGGTGTCAAGGTTTGGTCGATGAAAAAAATGTATAATTTAAATCCATTTGGTTATATAAAAAAACGAAACAAATCTTTGGACGAATATATCAATAATGTTTATTTGGCTGCTAATGAGGCTGCTGGAAATTTAGATTATGGTTTGAGAATATCACATGCTCAGGGCTTCTTGGGCGTACTGTTGGGACCATATATGATGCTAGCAGTTTCTCTTGTTAAATATTTTGGTCCAGTCAATATACCAAATACAAGTTTTAAGGTGTTTGTTTTGGTATGTTTGGGCGTGTCATATCTGATAGCTTATTTGTCAGCTTTCAAGGATGATGTGTATAAAGCATATTTCAAGAAGTTTAAAAAGGAAAAGAATGATTTGAAATGGCACGTCCTAACGTTTTTTGTGTGTCTTGGTTCCTTATACTCGGTTTATTTGTCTATTGTGTATTGGAATAAATAGAATGGTTTTATAGTGTTTGGCTTGGGAAAAGATGATATGACTAAAAAAAGAATTCAAAATAGAATAGGGGATATCTATTACGTGACATTGGAAGATGGTGCAAGAATCTATCTTCAGTATGTAGCAATAGATACGGAACAATTGTATTCGCCAGGCAATACGAATCATCTAACAGTGTCACACAAGTGGTATGTGTGGACTATTAATCAGAAATATATACATATAGGTGATCTAGTGGGAGAATATAAATCGTATAGTATGGGATTTGTTTATCCTCCTTACGCTGTTTATCAGAAGATAATAACAGGGAAGTACCCTTTTCACGAATTGAAATAAAAATGAAAAAGTTATTCATATTTAACGTATTCTTGATGATTCTGTATTTGGTTTCATCTTGCTTACCATTTGGTTATTACAAAAGAAGTGTGGAGTTTAAAAATTGCACAGGTGATACATTAATTATAGGACATTCTTACTTTGATGCCATTGATAGTGTGCATTGTCAGATATTGCCTGCTTATGATATACCTTGTGTGGAGGAATTTGATACCATTAATGTTCCTGTAAACAAAGAATTATCTTTACGAGGTATTATGGCTGTCTTCCCTGATTCAACGTGTTGTGAGGATTCGGTATATTTGTTTTCAAGGAAAGATACGTGCTATTTATTTTTGATTAAATTCGAGGATGTAAAGCGCAATTCTTGGAAAGAAATTTGTGAAAAAAAACTATATCATAAGTGGATGGTTATTCGAGGTAAGAGTGGATTTGTTTATAGAAATATAAGATACGAATATGAGTGACTTAAAAAACATAGCCAAGATATTTGGAATCCTCTTTATTATCTTTGGGTGGTTCTTCTATGAGTTTCGCTTGTATGAAACAGATGATGATGTAAAGAAGCAGATTCTTGACGAGGAAGTACCCAAGGCTTATGAATTTCGTGTTGTTTCGTGCAAGGAATATAGAGGTTTCTCTTTTGTTGGTGTAGATCCTCATGGAGATACAATCCATGAGAATCTATCTGCCTTTTGGGATTTGTATCAAAAATACCAAAAGGACGATCGAATCGTAAAGAGAAAAGGGGAGAAAACGCTCCTCTTGATTCATCATGCAGATACAGCTTGTATTCATTTATCTTATAAACAAAATGACTTATAGGTGATATGGAAGATTTTGTCTGCTCATGAAGACTTTTTCTACCGCTTTGTCGGTATGACGAGGGAAGGGAAGAAGGTGAAGAGTGAAGACATGTACTATAAGCAGAAATGCCGCCCTAACTGCCATTTTTGATGGGGTTAGGGCGGCATTATAAATGTTTTGTCTGATGAATGTCGGTTAGAAATCGAGGGTGATACCCTTTTCGTCAATCTTCTTGTATGTCTTGTCGTTGACAGTCACATTCTTCGAGTTCTTTGCATCGAAGGTGTGGGTCTTGGCACTCACCTTGATATTTTCCAACTTCACACCATCGGTGCGGTTGATAACGATACCCTGCTCGGCATTGTTCACCTCCATATCCTTGATGCTGATGTTCTGCACTGGCATCTCTGGAAGGCCATTGAAGTAGGCGGCACGGCGTGCGCCACGGCAGATGACGTGATTGATATCGATGTTGCGGAAGGCTGGAGTGGTTTCATCTACTTTCTTCATATCTACCACTTGCTGCTTCTTCTGGTCGCCATCGTTTAATACTTCAACAGCTGATTTTCCACCATAATAGAGGTCAAAGGTGATGACATCTGTCTGTATATCAAACATTGACATGTTGTCGATGTAGATATTCTCTACTACACCACCACGACCGCGGGTACTCTTGAAACGGAGACCTACATCGGTGCCGAGGAATTGGCAGTCGCTCACCTTGATATTCTTTACGCCACCGCTCATCTCGCTGCCAACAACGAAACCACCATGACCCTTGAATACGGTACAGCCGTTTACGATGACATTCTCGCAAGGAATGCCGCGCTTTCTTCCGTCAGCATCCTTACCGCTCTTGATGCAGATACCATCATCGCCTACATCGAAAGTAGAGTTGACGATAAGTGCATTCTTGCAGCTCTCCAGGTCAAGACCATCACCATTCTGAGCATATGAAGGGTTGCGGACCAATACATCTTCTATAAGAACGTTCTCGCACATCAGCGGATGGATGTTCCATGCAGGTGAATTCTGGAAGATGACACCATTGAGCCAAACGTTCTTGCAGCTTACGAGACTGATCATTACAGGGCGGAGGAAACGCTTGATCTCGTTCCATTCTTCTTCTGAAGCTGGAGTTTTAGGCACATTCATGTTGGCACTGTTGTCTGCCTTCAATGCACCTTCTGATGGGAACCAGTAGTCAGTTCTCTTGAATGCACCGCCACGTGAAGTAATCTGCTTCCACTGTGCAGCGGTAACCTTCTGCTTCTTCAATGGGCGCCAGTATTCTCCGTTTCCGTCGATGCAGCCCTGACCGGTAATTGCCACGTTGGTAAGATGATGACCAGAGATAGGCGACTGGCAGCGGCGTGTATCCAAACCCTCAAACGATGTTTCTATAAAAGGGTAGAGGGCATCATCTGGTGAGAAAAGGATGACTGCACCTTTTTCGAGATGTAGGTTGATATTGCTCTTCAATACGATAGGACCTGTGAACCATACGCCCTGTGGAACGATGAGTTTGCCGCCGCCTTTCTGAGTCAGCGCATCGATAGCCTTGGCAAAGGCTGTGGTACAGAGAGAAGAGCCATCTCCAATAGCACCAAAGTCCTTGAGGTTTACCTCATTGGCTGGGAATTGCGGACGGGTCACCTTCTCCATCTGGAATGGTAGATTCTCGTAAAGAGCATCATACTTCTTGATGTCGGTTGCCTGGGCACTTAGCGCCAACAAGCAAGCACATACCATGCTAAAAAATTTCTTCATCTATTTTTTTCGGTTTGTTGGGTTATTATATATAAGTTATTATTTATGATTCTGCATATAGATTGCAGTTTATGTTGCAAAAATACGCATTTAATTTCTTATAGCCAAATAAATAGAGTATAATTACATCGCAAACGTTTTCGTTCATAGGGAATCATAGCGAGTGGTTCCGAGAGACGAGAGATAAAATAACTCTATGCATTCAAATCTCTCCTACATTTCATTTGAGATAAGCACAACAAAGAAGAGCGAATTATTCTTTTTAGCAGAATTTTCTTATCGAAAACTTGCGAGTGTAGAAGAAATGTTGTATATTTGTAGCCGATACAACTCAATTAAATTTTTTGATATATTGCTTATGAAATGTATTCGTTTACACCTATTGTTGTCAGCCCTGTTGCTGATCTCTGTATCAGCATTTGCAGGACCACGTAGTTTCCGACAAGCCAAGCAGATAGCAGAGCGCCAGGCTGCTTTGTTGGGTATCGTCATGGATGAGTCTGCTGCATCACAGGCGAAGTCTTTCGGTTTTGGTGACAAAACTCAGAAATCTCAGGCTTCTGATCAGGAAACTGCCAGTTATTATGTTTTTCCTCATGGTGAGGGAAAGGGTTTCACGATTGTGTCGGGCGATGATTGTCTGCCGGAAATCGTGGGTTATACCGATCAGGGAACTTATGATGAGGCATCTCTTCCAGAAAGTTATAAGAACTTCATGAAGGCTTATCAGGAGATGGTAGAGGCTTTGACCAAGGGCGATCAAGCTACTCTGCGCAATTTGGCAGAGGTAAAAGCTTACCGTTCTTCGGTAAATACTACTCATTCCAAGGCAGTTTCTCCTTTATTGGGTAATATTGCATGGAATCAGAGTAAGCCTTTTAATAATATGTGTCCGATTTATGATGGTAAAAATCGGGCTGTTACCGGTTGTGTGGCTACAGCTATGGCGCAGATGATGGCTTATTATAAGCATCCTAAACAATTGTTGCAGGATATTCCTGAATATACTAAGAAATGGTATGGTAGGGATGTGGCTGTTTCTGGTATTAGCAAGAGCGATGGTGTATATGATTGGGACAACATGTTACCTTTCTATAGTAGTGCAGAGGGTAGCTATACCAAAGATCAGGCCAATGCCGTAGCCAAATTGATGTTCCATTGTGGAGCTGCCGTGAAGATGGGGTATGGTGAAATGTCGGGTGCAAATCTTACGCCAGCACCTTTGGCTAAGTATTTCGGATATGATGCCGATATGATGCTGGATTTATCCCGTTCTTTATATTCTCTGGCAGAATGGACTCAGATTCTTGACAATGAATTGGCTGCTGGGCGTCCTGTTTTCTATTCAGGTTCTTCTACCGATGGTGGTCATCAGTTTATCTGTGATGGTTCCGATGGTCAGGGACTTTATCATATCAACTGGGGCTGGGGAGGCTATCAGAATGGTTATTTCGATGTTACGATCTTGAATCCTGAGAAGGGTGGTGTCGGCTCCGGTAATGCACAGGATGGTTACAACCGCAGTTGTAGTATGTTGGTTGGTGTGGCTCCTGATAATGGTAAGGTAGATGAGCCTGTAGCACCTTTCGCTCCTATTGTGCAGAGCTATTGGGATAAAATGTCTGTTTTTGAACTGACTAAGGATACAAGAAATCAGGTTTCAGATAAATTTGCCTTGAAAATACAGAATTATTTCTGTAATCAGAGTCGTCAGGATATGACAGGCTCTATCGCTTATGGTATATTGAAGTCTGATGGTACTTATGTTCCAATTTCTGGGGTTAAGGAATTCTCTTTTAAGGGTATCCAAGATAATGGCAACACTTATGGTAATACTTTCTTGTTTGAATTTGATTATGCTTTCCCAATCGGACAGACCACGATCTATGCGATTTACAGTACCGATCATGTTCATTGGAACAAATGCGCTAATTCTGAAATGCGGCCTTATGTCGTTGAGGCTACAGCTCAAAAACTGACTCAGGTTCGTTCGCAATTGAAAGCAGATATCACTCCAACCGAAGAACTATTGGGTGGATTAACCAATGGCTTTGAAATTACTATCCAGAATCAGGGTGATATCGAATATTTGGGAGCCATCAATATCTTCAGCAATACGACTGCTACTATGCCAGACCAAGCCGCGATGGATGTTTATGTCACGGTTCCAGCACATAGTTCTATTACCAGAAAGGTAGAGTTGTCTCCTTCGGCGGGTGATTTGTATCTCTGGCTGACTGATGCAGGAGCAGAGAATGTCTTTGTTAATGCCAAGAAGTTTACGGTGGGAGCTACACCTGCAACCCCTGTATTCACAGTTGTAAAGGCATGGACCAATGCGGCTCCAAATGAATATGAGACCGAAAAGGCGACTTATGGTAGTAATAAAGTGAAAGCTCCAAAGACGAATGATGCTTTTGCCCAATTCAATTTTGCTATCAAGAACGATGGAGGTACAGCTTTGTTGAAATATGCCTTGATAGCATATAGTACGAATGAAAGAAGCTTTGTTCCTCGTTTTGAGACGGTACGCATTCCTGGTAATGGAGCGACCACTACAATATCCAGGTCTTTTGACCCTAACGAGTTGGGCGGCAATACAATCGTTTCTGATCTGTGGTTCATGAGTTTGACAGATGGTAAATATTATGATATTCCAACCACTTTGTCTAAAAACAGACTTGATATAGTGGGTTCAGACGGCTATTATTTGTTTGATCCATTTAACTTGATAGTCTATGTTACTGATCAGACTTTAGGTATTTCTGACATTTCATTGAACAAAGGAATCTATGGCGGCAATGGTGAAATAATCATATCTTCTGACCGTTCTCAAATCATAAAAATCTTTAATTTGAGTGGACAGAAAGTAACCTCGGTTGCAGTTCGGGCTGGTGAAAGACAGACGATTCCTGTTCCTTCAGGCATCTACATTGTAAATGGAGTCAAAGTGATTGTGAAATAACATAATCATGAAATAGGATGATTGCCTACAACATGATTGTGGAGAAAAAGATATTTTGAATTTAAAAACAGATAAAAAGAGAAAGGAGTGGGTGACTACTCCTTTTTTATATATAGTGAATTCGCTATCTGATATAAGATTTTCTTGTGTTAAAGTTTGGTCTAAAGAAAAAAGAGCCACAAATCTTTCGATTTGCAGCTCTTGGTACCCAGACCCGGGATCGAACCGGGATGGATTGCTCCACTGGTGTTTGAGACCAGCGCGTCTACCGATTCCGCCATCTGGGCAAATACCACCTTGCTTATTTGCGGTTGCAAAGGTACTAATAATTTTTGAACTGACAAACTTTTTGGTGACTTTTTTTTCTAAAAATGCATTTTTAATGCAGAAACATTAAATTTTTGTTGTTTTTATAGTCCACTTTATTAAATTTCAAGAAAATCTTTGGCACTTTCACGGATAATCACTAACTTTACAGATGAATTTTGAAAACCAACAAAATATTAGACTCAAGATATGAAGAGTAACGGAAATAATTATTGTGTGATATTGGCGGGAGGTAAGGGCCGCAGACTCTGGCCTTGCAGCCGCAGCAACTATCCGAAGCAGTTTGTCGACTTCTTTGGAGTGGGGCGCACCCAGCTTCAGCAAACCTTTGACCGTATGGCAAAGATCGTGCCTGCCGACCATATATTTATCAACACAAATGAAGAATATGTTCAACTGGTAAAGGAACAGTTGCCTGAGGTTCCTGCAGAACGGATATTGGCGGAACCTATTCATCGCAATACGGCACCTAGCATGGCATGGGCCAATCATCGCATCTCGATGCTCAATCCTGATGCCTGCATCATCGCCACTCCTTCGGATCAGGCTATCTTCAATGAAGATGCTTTCCGGGAAAACGTATTGGAAGGTCTGGCTTTTGTGGCAGAACATGACCGTTTCCTGACGATGGGTGTGAAGCCAACCCGTCCAGAACCTGGATATGGATATATTCAGATGGGCGAAGCTATCGGCAACGGATTGTACAAGGTGCAGTCGTTTACAGAGAAACCGGAAAGAGAGTTTGCCAAGATTTTTGTAGAGAGTGGAGAGTTCTATTGGAATACGGGTTTATTCCTTTCTAATGTGAAGTATCTGCGTGAGTGTTTCTGCAAGATTCTGCCCCCTGTACTCCGTGATTACGATAAACAGTATCCCGAATTCAGTGTGGAGACAGAGAATGCATACATGAAAGAGAGCTTCTCTTCTTATCCTAATATATCAGTAGATTTCGGAGTGCTTGACAAACCTAGCAATGTCTATATGATGAAGTGTGACTTCGGCTGGGCTGATCTGGGTACCTGGCACAGTATCTACGAGGCGATGCAGAAGAGCAGCGATGACAACGTGGTTGTTGACAGCGATGTGATGATGGAGAATTGTCACAACAATGTAATCAAGTTGCCTAAAGGAAAGCTGGCTGTATTGAACGGACTGGATGGTTTCATAGTAGCCGAGAATGACAATGTATTGTTGATATGCAAGAAAGAAGATTCTTCTGCCCTGGTGCGTAAATATGTAAACGAGGTGCAGATGAAGAAAGGCGATGAGTTCGTCTAAGCAAGGGCTTATGAAATAAAGATATAAAAAGAGCTGCGAAGCATATTCGCAGCTCTTTTTCTGTTTGAAACTTCTTGCATTTAAAGTTTCTTGAATTCTGTATAAATCTTATCAGCAATTTCCTTGAACTCTTCCTCTGTGAGTTTGAGATGCTCCTTGCGGAAGTTTACATCAGCTTCGCTGTTCATTGGGATGAGGTGGATATGGGCATGAGGAACCTCCAGACCCAAAACAACCTGCGCCACTTTCTTGCATGGGAAGGCTGCCTTGATAGCCTTGGCTACCTTCTTGGCGAAAACCTCAAACTCAGCCAGGTCTTCGTCTTCCATATCGAAGATGTAATCAACCTCCTTACGGGGAATTACCAAAGTATGACCTTTGCCGATAGGGCTAATGTCGAGGAAAGCATAGAACTTGTCGCTTTCTGCACACTTGTAGCTAGGAATCTCTCCTGCTGCAATCTTTGAAAAAATGCTTGCCATAATCGCTAATCAATTTATAATTAATAATTTATAATTTACAATACATATTATCTTATTCTTTTTTTGATGTCGTTGCATCGGCTACTTTCATTTTCTGTAGAGTATATCGGGTAGGCTTACATATAACATAAAAGGAACCGTCATACGGGCATTGCTGCCGATATGATAGTTCCTTTTATTCCGTTTTATTCAAATGAAATCTTGTCGATGCGAAGATTGATGGTGCCGCGAGGAATCTTGATTTCTGCAATCTCACCTACCTTCTTGTTGAGCAATCCCTGTGCGATAGGAGTCTTGATGGAAATCTTGCCTTCCTTCAAGTTTGCCTCGCTCTCGCTCACGATGGTATAAGTCATCTTTGCCTTGTTAGCCATGTTGGTCATCTCTACCTTCGACATAATCTGCACGCTGTCGGTGCTGAGTTGCTTGGTATCGATAATCTTGGCCTCGGCAATGGTGAGCTTCAGGCGATTGATCTTATCTTCCAGATGAGCCTGTGCCTCTTTAGCGGCATCATACTCAGAATTCTCACTTAAATCACCCTTGTCGCGGGCTTCAGCAATTGCGGCTGATGCCTTAGGGCGCTCTACAGATACGAGCTGTTTCAGCTCAGCTACGAGTTTGTCGTAGCCTTCTTGTGACATGTAAGCCATAATTTTCTTGTTGTTTTAATGTTATTAATAATCGGTTGGCAAGTAGCATAAAAAATAAAGAATTCCAGTGCCAGTGAAGCACCGGAATCCTATATCTGTATTTATGTCTCTTGTTTATCCTTTTGTGTATAATCTGAATGCAAAGATAGGACTTTATTTCCGTATCACCAAATTTTTTGGGGGAAATTTTAAAAATATCCTCCTTTTTCCTTCACATAGTTCATTAATTCGCTAAAAATCTGATTATTGCGCAATATCTCCGGGTTGCCTGTCATAATCATCTGCTTTCGGGCACGGGTGATGGCTACGTTCAGCTTGCGGTCGATGATGGCGCCGTCTTCTACGAAACTGTTGCCTGCAAGGAAGTCGAGCTGCCAGATGTTCTGGATGGTGAAACTGTAGATGATGACATCTCGCTGGCTGCCCTGGTACCGCTCTACGGTATCGATACTGATTTTCTCCAGTTCCGGAATACCGAGCTTTTCGATGCCTTTGCGCACCATGGCTATCTGGTTGCGGTAAGGAACGATGACGCCTACCGTCTTCTTGGCATCGAAACGCTCTCCATAGAAGCGGTGGATGCGGCGAAGCAGGTCTACAACGATTGCTGCCTCGTTGGCATTGATCTTATCAGATACATTCGGTTCCTTGCAGAATTTGGATGGGAGGAATATCATGCGGTGCTCCTTCAGCAGGTCGTCGAGCGCATCTTCTGATGGGAGAGTATATGACAGCTCCGTCTCCAACTGGTGTGGACATGGCACGGGTTCCAGTTTCTCCCGACGGTAGAACATCCGGTTAGGAAACTCTGCAATCTCGGGATGCATTCTTCCTTGGCGGCGCAGAATGCCGATGAATTCGCTGCGTTCTTCGTGATCTTCCCAATGAATCAGACGTTCGAAGAGGGAGTTGCGGCAGTTGGTAAGACAGATGTTCTGCAGGATGCTCATGTCGATGACGCCACCTTTCTGACTGTCGTTGATGGTAGGAATGCCTGAATCCTGCTCGCTCTGCTGCACCACGGCTGGCAACTGCTTGTAGTCGCCAATGAGGATGAACTTATCCACGGCAGACAGGAGACCGATGAGATTAGGCTCCAGTATCTGGCTCGACTCGTCGATGATGGCAAGCTTGAAGTGCTTCAGCGAGAAGATGAACGGCTTGGAGGTCATCATCGAAGTGGTGCCCACGATTACACGCGTTCCTATTATATATTGTTTGATGGCTTCGAGCTTCGGACAGTCGCTGATGGCTTTCTCTATCAGATAAGGGCGGAACCGCTCATCGCAGGAGTACTCGCTGCCGAGGCGAAGGAATGGAATGCCCGAATCTACCAGCATCTCGCAGATTTCATCTACGGCTCGGTTGGTATAGCTCATCAGGAGAATGGAGGAAGCGGGCTGCTGAGCCGTCTTGCCTCCCGAGGCGATGCTTTCTGCTGTTGGCATTCCCGTTCCGTCGTTCAATGCTTCTTCTACCATAAACTTCAGGGCACGACTGGTCTTTCCTGTTCCCGGAGGTCCCACGAGCAGGAAGTAATCCTGTGCCTGCTTGGCACGGAGAATGATGTCGTCCAGTACATCATCGTAATGTCTGGTCAATGTAAGCGAGGCGTTTCTTTGCGGGGCACGCTGCCCTAACAGCAGGTCGCGTTTCTCCTTGGGTGCACAGATAAACTGGTGCAGGTTACGTATGCTTCCGCCTGTCGATGCATCGCTCGTTCCATGTTCTATGGCGTAAGGCAGATTCATCTCGAAGATATCGGCATTCTGCTGTCCGTCGGTGAGATGCACCACAATCTCATCGCTGTGAATCTCCTGCAGTACACCTTTATATAATATAGCCTTTCTTACGTCGGGTTCTTCCTTCAGCTTGTAGGTATAGAGATACACCATGTCGCCGATACGGAAGTTGGGCAGGAAGTCCTTTCCCTGGTCGGGCACACTCAGGGTGATGGTATCATATCCGCTTCCTGCGCTGCTCTGTTCCTTTCGGATGATGTGCAGGTCGGTATAGATATTGCCGGCATCTTTCTTTTCGGCGAGTGGCATGGTCCAGAGGTCGGAACTGGATGTGTTCGTTCCTTCCTGTGCGCCCACCTTGCTGATCATCTGTTCCCGCAACACGAAGGTCATCATGCGGCAGAAGTAGGCCTCTTCTATTGGGGAGAGGTTGTGGAGCGGACTGGTGATGGCTTCTATCTGCGGCTTCAGATACTTGTTGTAGAAGAAATCCTGCGTGCCTGCTACATTGAGTACATCGGGTGTAAACTCGTTAAGTGCATGCTCGAATCCCTCCTTGGCTATCTCGAAGGAAGCGGCTACCAGCTGGTTGCGGTATTCGATGGCCTCCTTGAAGAGCTTTTGGTAGTAAGCTACCACCATCAGTCCGTCTTGCGGCTGATACTTGGAGTAGAGCAGACGGATATTCACGCGGTCGTTGCTCAGCTTGAAGTTGTGCTGCAATACGCCATAGTAGAGCAGCAGCTGTACATAGTGGGGCTCCAGCTGATAACTGTGATAACCCGGATCTACCTGATGGGTTTCGATATTCATGTTGCGTCCCGATTTCTGCTCCACCAGCAGTTTGCAGTCGGTGGTCATCAGGTCCACACGTCCCTGTATGCCGAGTGCTTCGCAGACGAACGAAGGTTCGAGGATGGCTTTCTTCCTGTTGTAAAGACTTTCGCCACGGAAGGCTGACATCTGTGCCTGCGATGCGGTGCGGGGAAAGAGAATATCCACTACCTGCTGCAGATTGAATGCCTGCTGGTTGGCATCGGTATAGAATTTCTTGGCATCAAACCAGGGACAGGTGCAGAACTCCAGGGCTTTCTCCCTGAAATTCGTCTTTATGGTTTCGTTCATCTGGTATTTGCCGTTTGTATTGATGATGTCATCCAGCGCAGCACCGGCAAAGTTACCGAGCAGGGTAGCCTGGGTGTTGGCGCGGGGTTTCATCTGGTTCAGCAGATAGAGCAGGGGATGATGACCGAAAGCCGTGAAGCAGGTGGCAATACTACTGATATCTACCAGATAATCGGGTTCCACCACGATGAGTCGGGGGGTGATGACGGGCTGCTTTACCTGACAGTCGAGCAGGTTGAGCTGCATACCTTCCTTCAGGATATCCCAGAGGTAGGTATGGTCGATATGGTTTTCTTCGTCTTTCAGTTGAACGAGATATTCCTCTTCGTCAGCATCTTGGTCAATATCCACGCGGATGAAATCGCTGTCCCAGTTCTTCACGATGCAGCGGATGCGGCGGTTGTTGATTTCCAGTCCTTTCTGATAAGGGCGGTTGGTATGGGGAATGAGCACGTTCAGCTCGTGGGGAACATCCACTCCGAATACGGCAGAGATGAAGATGGCTAGGGCACGTGCATCATATTTCAAATCTTCGCTTGAGAGTGGTTCCTGCGAATTACTGTGCCGGCGCATGGTCTGGATGGCAATCTTGTCTGCCACCTTGATGCCGTGAGCCTTACAGAGATAATCCACCTGGGAGAAAAGGTTACCGAAAGCCTGTTTCGTTTCCTTCACTCCTTCGTGGCAGCAGAGGATGAGCGTATCGTGCATCATCTTGTTGCGTGTCTTCGGCTCCAGTTCGGGGAGTATCAAAAGTTCTCTTACCCTAAGGAAGAGTTCTGCGGCGCTGATATTGTTTTGATTCATAGGCTACAAAGTTACGAAAATTATAACTACTCTTATAATAAAGGTATTTATAATTATTGATAATTAACTGTTGAACAGGAATGCGTATTTAAGGAAATTTAGGGCGTTTGTGCAAAAAAGTGTATCTTTGCAGCAAAAGTACTAAAAAATAATGCAAGAAATGCTTACCGTATCATTTCTTTTTTGTATATTTGTAGCCCCCAATTGAAAAGAAGGGGGTATTATTAATCTAAAAATATTAAACAATGACAAAGGAAGAATTGATGCATAGAGCCATTGAACTCTCAAAGAATAGCGTGAAGACGGGTGGCGGACCTTTTGGTGCTGTGATTGCCAAGGACGGTATTATCATCGCTGAGGCTTCCAACAGTGTAACCATCGACCTCGACCCTACGGCTCATGCCGAAGTGAACTGTATCCGACAGGCTACCCGCAAACTGAAGACCTTCAATCTGGAAGGTTGTGAGATCTATACCTCCTGCGAGCCTTGCCCGATGTGCCTGGGTGCCATCTATTGGGCACATCTCGACCGTATCTATTATGCCAACGACCGGAAGGATGCGGCAAAGATAGGTTTCGATGATGAGTTTATCTACGAGGAGATAGACCGCAAGATAGAAGACCGCCACAAGCCGATGATTGCGCTGATGAGAGATGAGGCGCTCGGTGCCTTCCGTATGTGGGAGGAAAATGCGGAAAAGACGGAGTATTAATGAGATAAGATAAAAAGGGAAGGTTGCACGGAATATGAACCGCAGCCTTCCTTTTTTCGTAGATTCTTCTTGTATTCTATCATGCGGGATAGAGAAAAATGGAGAAAAGGAACGATTTCTCAGATTTTCTTTGTAATTTTGCCGCCAAATTCAGAAAAGACACTGAATTGATGGATAATGGAAATTCTCTAATTATTATAACGACAATGGAACAGTCAATAGAAAATCTCTACAAATTAGACGGCAGAGTGCCCGTTGGTAAAGCACTCCCATTTGGCCTTCAGCATGTGCTGGCGATGTTCGTCAGCAATATTGCGCCAATCATGATTCTCGCTGGTGCGATAGGTTTGGACAGTTCGGTGAGCGCCGTGCTTATCCAGAACTGTATGGTCATCGCCGGTATCGGTACCTTGGTGCAGCTTTATCCGGTATGGCGTATCGGTTCACGCCTTCCTATCGTGATGGGTATCTCCTTCACCTTCCTTTCGCTCGCCATCGCCATTGCCGGTGCTCATGGTATGGGTACTTTGATCGGCGCTGTCATCATTGGTGGTCTGGTAGAAGGAACACTCGGACTTTTCGCCAAGTATTGGATCAAGCTCATTCCGCCTGTAGTAGCCGCTACCGTGGTAACAGCCATCGGTTTCTCGCTCCTTCCTGTTGGTGCCAACTCTTTTGCGGGTGGTCAGGGTGCAGCTGATTTCGGTAGCATGAACAACTGGGTTGTGGGTTCTGTCACTTTGCTGGCTTGTCTGCTTTGTCAGATTTTCGCCAAGGGTTTCTTGCGTTCACTCTCTGTATTGGTAGGACTGCTGGTAGGTTACATCCTGGCTCTGTTTATGGGAATGATAGATTTCAGCGGACTTTCTGGTCTCTCTATCGTAGCTTTGCCAAAGCTTCTTCCATTCACTCCTGAATTCAATATCGGTGCTATTCTCTCAGTTGTAGCTGTATATCTGGTTTCTGCCACAGAGACGATTGGTGATACTTCTGCTCTCTGCAACAGTGCGTTGAAGCGTGATCCTAAGACTAAGGAGATGGGTGCGGCAGTCTGCTGCGATGGTTTCGTAAGTTCGGTTTCCGGTCTTTTCGGTTGTACTCCTATCACTTCATTCAGTCAGAACGTAGGTTTGGCAGCGATGTCGGGAGTAGTGAACCGCTTTACTATTGCCATGGGTGCCATCATCATGATTATCGGTGGTATCTTCCCAGCTATCGGTTATGTATTGACTACGATTCCTCAGGCTGTATTGGGCGGCTGTACCATCATGATGTTCGGTAGCATCCTCTTTGCCGGTTTCGGCATGATGGCGCGTACCGGCTTCTCTCAGCGCAACATGGTCATCGTGAGTCTTTCGCTCAGCGTAGGTCTCGGATTCACATCTGCAACAGGTATGTTCAACATCTTCCCAGAGATTGTGCGCACCGTTTTTGCAGATAACTGTGTGGCAGTAGTCTTCCTGCTCGCCGTTATCCTGAACCTCGTGTTGCCGAAGAATCTGGATAAGGCATAAGAATCAAAGATATTTATAGATAAAAAGGTGCAACTCACTTTCTTACTTGTGAGTTGCACCTTTTTTGCTATAAACTGTTAACTATTAACTAAATCACTGTCCTCCCAGTCTTTCGAAGAAGGTGATGATTTCTTCGAAGGTCTTGAATTCATCGCTGCCGTATTCTATCGTCGTACCCATGAAACCATCGCATGGGCTAGGGTCGATGAAGTAATCGCCGTAGAGCAGGTTCTTCTGGTTGCAGAAGATGATGTGGTTGTAGGCTGGGGTAGAGAGATATTCCTCCACCCAGATCTGTACCTTCGCCATGTATTCATGGTCGTTGGTTGGCGCTGGGGCTACGATATATACGTTGTAATGCTCTATCAGCATCTCGTAAGCCTTGTGCATCGAGCTGGTTGCCTTCATGTAACTGTCGTGCAGGGCATCGAAGTCGATGTATACGATAGGGCGTTCCTTGCCGTTCTGCTTGTCGTCAATCCAGCGGATAACCGGACAGAGATAGTGGAATGCTACCTTGTCGATAAGTCGGTGCTCGCCATGGAATGGGATGGCGAGCGGATAGTGCTCGTGGAAGAGGTCGAAGGTATGGACCAGCGGATCAGCATCGCCGAAGAGACCGTAAACACGTTGCTGCTCCTCGGGAGTAATGTCCTGGAAGCAACGCTCGGTAAAGTCACGGTATTCCTTGATGAGGCCTTTGTTAACCATCAGTTCGTTCACTCCGTCCTTTCTCGGGTTCTGGAATTCCTGCTTGCCGGTCATGCTGCTCATCGTATCGCCCATCTTGAAGGCAGGGTTTACGAGGATGCGGTCGAATCCTTTCAGCAGTTCGGTATACATGCCTCCCATCGAGGTACCGATGATGAGGTCGGGCTTCTCAGTCTCCGCCATCTTCTGCAGCATCTCTATGCCCTCTTCAGGATGTACCGGGATGTCTTCAGCCACGAGGGTGGCATTCGGCATCAGTTCCTGCAACATCTTTACGGTGCCGCTCTGTGCAGAAGAGAGGAAACCGTGAACATACATGATTTTCTTGCCCGACATGAGGTCGGGGAATTGTTTGATATATGGATTCATATTCTTATAGTTTTATAGGGGGCATCATATCATGCTCCCTGAACATCTTATTCATTTCTGCTGCAAAATTACGCTAAATTGCAGACAAAACAAAATTATTGGGCGATAAACTTCCTTGTTTGCGAAAAAAGTAGTAATTTTGCACCCAATAACCATATTAAAGTTCAAGTCATAATGGATTTACTGAAAGAAAGAATTATGCAGGAGGGCAGATGCTTTCCTGGTGGAATCTTAAAAGTAGACAGCTTTGTAAACCATCAGATGGACCCTATTCTGATGATGGACTTAGCTAAGGAATTCGTGCGCCTTTTCAAGGACATCAAGTACAACAAGATTATTACTATTGAGGCTTCGGGCATCGCGCCTGCCATCATGGTAGGTTATCTGACCAATCTTCCTGTTGTGTTCGTCAAGAAAAAGCAGCCTAAGACTATGGAGGGTATGATTACCTCTGTGGTTCACTCTTTTACAAAGGACCGCGATTATACGGTTTGTGTGAGCAACAGTTATCTTACTCCTGAGGACCATGTTATCTTTATCGATGACTTCCTTGCCAATGGTAATGCGTCTAAGGGCGTGATGGACCTTTGCGAGAAGGCTGGTGCCAAGATTGAGGCGATGGGTTTCATCATCGAGAAGGCTTTCCAGCATGGTGGTGACTTCCTGCGCAAGGAGGGAATCCGTTATGAGGCGCTCGCTACCGTAGAGAGCCTGGATGATTGCAAGATTGTCTTGAAGTAAAACATCTTATTATATATAGTAAAAGCCGCCTGTAATAGGGCGGCTTTTTTCTTACTTGACGATATCTGCGGCATAGATTCCCATCGCCTTGTAGCCTGCAGGGTTCGGATGGAGCCAGTCGCTGCTGGCATATTCCCGCTTCATCCTTCTGTCATCATTCGGGTCTTGAAGCAGCTTGGCGAAGTCTAGAATGCCATCTGCTTTCTTTGCCTGACTTCGAATCCAATCGTTTACGTAGAGTCGGGCTGCTTCGTGGAAGTGGCTGTAGTAGCCGGCACCCTTGAAAGGCGTGATGGTGCCCAGATAAACTTTCATCTTCCGTGCCTTCGCCTTCCTCATCATTCCCTGTATGCTCTCTATAATCTGGCGGGCTACCGTTTCGCTGTTGCCGCTCTTGGCAGCACCAATGTCGTTGATGCCTTCAAAGATAATTACCTTCTTTACGCCGCTCTGCATCAGAATGTCTCGGTCGAAGCGTTCCTTGGCGAGTGCCCCGAAACCGCCCGGCACGGTTACGCGGTTGTTGCCGATGCCCAGGTTCAGTACACCCTGGTTGGTTATCTTATGCTTCAGCTGCAGCATCTCCGACATAACATCGGGCCACCGGTTCTGGGCATTATCCGTAGAACATTTGCCGTCTGTGATAGAGTTGCCCATGATGGCGATGGCACTCATGTTGGTGCTCATCGTATACACATCGATGCCGCTGATGTTGTACCAGTGGTTCTCGCGGAAAGCCTTTTCGAAGTTGGTGTGGGCATTGGTTACTCCCTTCATGATATAAGAGGTGGTACGTGAGCCCATGTGAACAGTAGGCACATCGGGAGCCGAGGTGTAGTTGATGGTGATGGCTACGCGCTCCAGGTTCTTGAGATTGAACTTCAGGGCATCGCTCACTATCTGTTTGCCGGCAGGGATGGTAGCTTTGTAGCTGTTGCCGAACTTGAAGTATTGGGCCGATTTGGCATCAATCTTGAAGGAGTCTTTGGCGTGGGCGATATAGATGGAGCGTATCACTACGGGTTGCATCGAGTAGATATTGCTCAGTTTCAGTCTTATCACGTCTCCTCCTACGCTTACCTTTACTATCTGGCGAACCGAACGGTTTGTCATGTTGTTATTATAGGGCATAAACGCTTTCACCACAGTCTGCGGTGCCGTAGCCCAAGTTCCAATCCATGTTTGTGCCGCCATCTGTAGTGTGTATGTGCAGATGAAGCATAGTATCATTATAAATCTTTTCACCTTGTTGTTATAATGATTTGATATTTTCTTCCGATAGCCCTGTGAATTGCATGATTTGCTCTATAGGCAGACCAGCTTGACGCATTTTTAGGGCGATGGCATTTTTTTCTTCAGTTTTACCTTCCGCTCTGCCTTCTGCTCTACCTTCCGCTCTACCTTCTGCATGCCCTTCTAATCTAGCGTTTCCAAGAACGTCATTTTGAATCATGATGGCATTGACATGTTCATCGTAGGCGTGTCGTTCGGCATTCGACATAGAGTAGTATTTCAGCTTCTCGCGAGCTTCTTGCAATCCTGGTGCTTTCGTGTCAGGATTGATGACTCCGTTTTTGAGGTAATCAACCCATTCCTCCAATGGAGACTTGGCAACCTTGTTGAATTCATTGACGCGCACCAGCATATAGGTTGGGAATATTTCGGTAGGCGACTTTCTCACGATTGTATCTTTCTCTTTGGTACTGATGATGAGTTGGTCTTGCGTATGCAGGCCGATAAAATTGTTTTGTCCTACATAGATATAGTCCGATCCTTTGCCAAGGTCAAAATAAAGTATACTAATGGAATATACCTTTTTTACTTCTTTGTAGGTGTTGCCGAGATTGATATGCTCGGTAATAGCCTTTGCCACCCCATAGAGCACGCGCTCCAGATAATACAGCTCACTTGTGTTCTGTATCTCCACGATGATGATGTCCCCTTTGCTATTTTTCGCCTTGATGTCAACTCTGTTAAACTTGTCGTCGGCTTCCTGTTGATTACCCTCGCTTTCCAATATGTCGATAATCTTGATAGGCTCACCGATAAACACTGTAAGGAATCCCTCAAGTACTCCAAAGTTAGCCTTCTGACGAAGCAATCGTTTGATTGCCCAATCGAATCGAATGTATTTATCTTTTAGCTCTTCCATATAGATTTCCTCCTACAATTAATATTCGGTTGCAAAGTTACGTTTTTCTTTTGAAAGAAGCAAGGATTTTTGGAAAAATGTTTGAGTTATTGTACTATCAATGAGTTTATACTTGTACAACAGTAGGTTTATGGTTGTACAACAAAAGGGTATATGGTTGTACAACAAAAGGGTATACAGTCGTACGACTAAAGAGTGTGTAGTTGTACGACAATGGGGTGTTGTCACTAGGCTCGGCAGACCTGCTGACTGCAGTCGGCAGAGCTGCTGACTAGGCTCAGCAGAGCTGTCGAGCCTAGTGGGAATCTTCAAGAAGCAGTCTGCTTGAACCTCAGATACAATCTGGTTGAACCTCAGATACTGACTGCTTGAACCTCCTAATCTATATCTTTGCCCCAGCGCAGTCGTATCCTTGTGCCCGATGAGCCGTCTCGTTACGCTTATTCAGCCGCATTGTTATGCTTGCTCAGCCGCCTTTATTCTCCACGATAAAAGCCATTATTGCTCATTTCCGACCATTTCAAGAACATTTCCTGATAATTGTCTTTTACGAACTCACGAATGATTCTCAATTCTTTATTGGTCAAAACGCCCTGCTCTTTTACGATGGTATCGCCATTTCCCATTACAAAAAGCTTGGCAGAGCCAGATTCTGTTAAACGTTTGTCACTAGCATGTACATGCATAGCTTCTACGATACAATGGGAAGTAAAATAGAGGTAATACCCACATATCATAAAATCGTAATATTTAGGCATAAGCTTGCTCCATTAATTTTTTGTTTCGTTTCCAATACTTTTGAACGATGCTGATTTCTATATCATCCATATTGGTTTCTGTTACTTCACCCTCGCTTGTCATTACAAGAGCATGATATGGCGGATGTAGATACACTACACGTATAAAACCTTCTTCGGTTTGCGAAAATGCATATCCGCAAACTATCATCATGGCTTTTTCTGCTACGGCTTTAATTTCTTCTTCCTTCATGATAATCTATTTTTACTGTCTTGATTGGTTTGAGAAAAGTCTCAGGATTGATATACAGATTCTTCAATATGGGCAAAAGATCAATGTACTCTTCGGTTTCTCCCATACCTTCGTAGTCGGCCATGACAACAATATATCCATTATCCCATTCCTTAACCTCTGTGTATCGTTTGAGGCATTTTGGAGTACGAAATCGGATATTACTATTGCCATATCTAAATGAAGTCATATCTCCCTGATTGGAGAGTAATGCTTCTGATGAAAGATTCACGTTGTCCATATTCTGCCTCCTTATTTTAATGATTTACCTTTCATGCTGCAAAGATAATAATTAAAATGGAATATACCAAAGATCTTTTCGAAAAATTACGTCGGGACGTATCTGTTGCTACGTCCCGACGCGTCTGTTGCTACATCGGGACGTAGGAAATGCTACGTCGGGACGTAATTTTTGCTGCATCGTAGGAGCTTTTTCGATAAAAAGCATAGAAAAGCACTAAAAATTGAATAGAAAATAAGCGTTTTTGCTCAATGTTTTCAACCTATTAGCTCCCAAAACGCCTCTAGAACGCCCGAAAATCGCTGTTTTTTGCAAAACGTGGCAATAGGTGGCAATAAGGTGATAATAAAAAAGCCCATTATTGCCATCCGTTATTCTCTTATTATCAGCTACTTATAATAAGTGTGGCAAATGTGGCAATTAATTTGAGAAAACATGTTACTATGTGTAGAGGATCTTTGTTTCTCAAACATTCCATCAAAATCCGATTTGTATAAATACTATTGCCATCGTTTCTCCTTGGGAAAATGTTCTAGCTGTAATGGTAGAAGTTTTTCGGGAAAAGTTTTGGAGATTAGGAGATAAAGTATTATCTTTGCCATCAGATTCAAAAACGAATAATCAAACTGAGTTATGATAGTAAGACCAAAGCGCATTTATCGCAAGCGCATACCATACGGCATGCAGAATTTTGAGGATGTCATAAAAGAGGATTGTTACTATGTGGACAAGACTCCTTTCATAGAGCAAATAGAAGAATCCAACAAGTATTTCTTCTTCATTCGCCCTCGCCGTTTCGGCAAGACACTTACCCTCTCCATGCTTGAGAATTACTATGACATCAACAAGAAAGACAAGTTTGAGGAAATCTTTGGCAAGCTATACATCGGGCAGAATCCTACACCAGAGCATAATACATATCTCATCATCCACCTCAATTTTGCCGAGGTGGCAGCAGGATTGGATGATTATAAGAATGGACTGGACAACCATTGTCGCCTTGTATTCAATTTCTTCTGTGACATCTATGCACATATTCTTCCTGCCAATACCAAGGAAGGAATGGAAAAGTTAACAGATGCAGTGTCTCAACTGAGGTTTCTTTGCCAGAAATGCCAGGAGGTGGGAAAGAAGATTTATCTCTTCATCGATGAGTACGACAACTTCACCAACATGATTCTCGCCCATGAGGAGCATCTTATGAGGTATCGCAACCAGACCCACGGAGAGGGATACTTGCGCCAGTTCTTCAACACCATCAAGGGTGCTGCTGGCAATACCCTGGGCAGAGTGTTCGTCACGGGAGTAAGCCCTGTGACCATGGATGACCTGACCAGCGGATTCAACATCGGAACCAACTACTCCCTAAGCCCAAAATTCAATGAGATGACGGGCTTCACGGAAGAAGAAGTCAGAGAGATGCTGGATTATTACCGCAGCGTCCTGCCGTTCAATCACACCACCGATGAGCTGATCAAGGTGATGAAGCCTTGGTACGACAACTATTGCTTTGCCGTCAAGAGCTATGGCAAGACCACGATGTACAACTCCGTGATGGTGCTCAATTTCATTAGCAACTATATAGATAATGAGTACGACATCCCCGACTCCATGGTGGAGACCAACATCCGTATCGACTATGACAAGTTGCGAATGCTCATCCGCCACGACAAGGAGTTCGCCCACGACGCCAGCATCATCCAGCAGTTGGTAACCCAGGGATTCGTGATAGGCACGCTCAACGAGAACTTCCCTGCCGAGCGAATCAACGACCCAGACAACTTCCTCAGCCTGCTGTTCTATTTTGGCATGGTGACGATAGATGGAACATACAAGGGTGAGACCAAGTTCATCATCCCGAATGAGGTGGTGCGAGACCAGATGTACACCTACCTGCTCGACACCTACAAGGAGAACGACTTGGTATATGATAGATATAGCAAGGGTAAACTGGAGAGCAAACTGGCATACGATGGGCAATTCAAGCCATACTTTGAGTATATCGCCGACTGCCTGATGAAGTACTCCTCCCAGCGAGACAAGCAGAAGGGAGAGGCTTTCGTGCATGGCTTCACCTTGGCGATGACAAGCCAGAACAAGTTCTATCGCCCTATCTCTGAGCTGGACAATGACGGCGGCTATGCCGACATCTTTCTCTCTCCGCTCTGTGACATCTACAAGGACATGGTAGATTCATATATCATCGAGTTGAAATATTGCAAGAGCCAAACCACAGATGAGCAAGTGAAAAAGCTCTTCGAGGAGGCTTCAGCTCAAATCTCTCGCTATGCGGACAGTGATATGGTCAGAGAGGCAGTAAAGACTACAAAGCTCCACAAGCTGGTTGTTATCTACCGCGGAGCGGAAATGGTGGCTTGCGAGGAGATATAAAACTATTTCAACCATACAGGTCGAAAATGTTTGAGAGAGATAAAAAGAAAATTTTCGACGACATCTATTGTTTGGCCTTTCGATCTACATGCAGTGATTACAAAGTCACAATTCATTTGTAGTATTTCGGTTCAGGGGAGATTGTCCGTGTATAGACAATCTCTCCTGAGCCCATTTATGTCATTTTTGGGGAACGAGAAAATGGGAAAGTGACGAAAAGTGGTAAAACTACCACTTTTTGCTAGTAAAGACAGATAACTGGGAGGTCAGGTTTGTTACCTGTCCAATAGCAAGAATGCCCTATAATCTAAGGATAGAGCGGCTAGTGCGCACACCTTTTAAGTATAATAAATCTAAAAATTTTTGGTTAGAACTCTACTTTCGCATATCTTTGCACTTAAAAAAAGTGGCACATGTGCCATAAATTTTAAGTAGAGGCATCTATTCGATCTGTCCTTAGGAAGCAAGTAAGCACTGGGAGGTCAGGTTTGTTACCTGCCCAATAGCAAGAATGCCCTATACAAACAATATATTCATTATCCCATTCCTTGACCTCTGTGTATCGTTTGAGGCATTTTGGAGTACGAAATTGGATATTACTATTGCTATATCTAAATGAAGTCATATCTCCCTGATTGGAGAGTAATGCTTCTGATGAAAGATTCACGTTGTCCATATTCTACCTCCTTATTTTAATGATTCACTTATCCTTCTGTTGCAAAAAAAATCTTTTATTATGCTTGATAATAAATAGTATCTTCTGCATTTGACGGTTTGTACATGCCAGCATCTGCGAATAGTCCTTCAAAGCATAAATCTTCATCTAATTCAGGCCAATGAATACCATATCTGCTCAATACGAAAGCCTTACGCTGGGCAGGTGTGGCGTTAGCAAGACGGCTCCAACGGCTGAACGGATAGTTAGCCTTCCAGCCATTTTGGGTTTCTGCCCAAATATGGGCATCGTCAACCCAAACGCGATTTACTCTATATTGCTCCATAATATCTTATTTTTGATTAAAATACTCTTTCCATCTATCTATAATGACCGCCTCATTCTCAGAAATAATAGATTCTATCAAAGCAATATCATGCTTTTTGAATCCATGGTTATAAATCTGGGTCAGAGGGGATACATTGTATTTTGCTTCATTTCCATCCTTGATAACATGGACATGAATTGGTTCATGATCATTAGAATAAAACATGAATCTGAATCCGAAAAATATAAATATTGTTGGCATCGTTTCTTTTTTCTGCAAAGATACGCTTTTCTTCTGAAAGTTCCAAGGAATTATTGAAAAATGTTTGAGAATGAGGATTATAAAAGGCAAGTCGCTTCCTTGTCTGACCAGTGATGGGGCGGCAAGGATGCAACTTTGACTTTAAAGGTTGGGTTTATCTTTTCCCTAGTATATCAGAATGGAATTATTGATAATACTAGGCGTTTTAACTCCTTTTTAGGGGGCTACGTCTGGTAGCCTTTTGAGATATTCAAAATTGCACCATATAAGGTAATGGATTTTCTTAACTCTGTTAGGTATAACTAGTATCAACACTATACATAACAGCAGCAAAAATCCTTTCAATATACAGATGAATTCAGGATAAGGCATATATGGATATAAGCTTTTGGGCAAAATAAGAAATAATGAAATCGGTATAATCATACTTTGCATAAATGCGACTTGTCCTTCAATAATTGAAACGTCATTATTGTATCCATTCTTGCTTGCGTAATAATAGGCTTCGTAATATAGATTTAAAATTTCGTGATTTTCTTTACTTGGAGCTACCGATGGATCTATTCCCTTAAAACTAAAATATAAGAGAAAGCTAAATGCTGCCAACGAAAGCAATTCCGGAATATAGATGTAAACGTTTTCGACCTTAATGCTGCTAGCTTGTAAAAAGCAAGCAACAACAATAGCTGTTAGCAAATAAATGCAAGGAATGGTAACATGTAACTGCTTCGTGTAAGAATATTCTTTTTGAGGAAGGTATTTATAGTCTTTTATCTCTTTTTTTGTATTCCGTAAAGTCTCAGCTAAAAAGTCATAGCTATTTCTTGTCTTATTCCATATTCGTGATGTTAGTACATGGTTTATAATGCCGATAAGGTAAGCAGCAATAAGCCAAATTGCCCAGATTATAGAATTGTCAACTTCAAAAGTATTTGGCATCCATGACAATTTACACATAGATAATCCCCATAAAAGGATAATGAATTCTGGTACAATCATCGCCAAGATGTCATATAAAGAAAGTTTCGATAGAAAATTCATGGCTTATGGATTTGTAATTATCTAAAAAGGTGTATCTTACATGTCTAGTGATAGACAAGGAAGATACACCTAATTATTGTTTATGTAGTATAACGCTTAGTCTGTTACACCGTCACGAAGCTCTGGATTTTGACCAGGTACAGGTTGAGAACCTTCTGTGTTGTCGATGATACCCAGATTGTTGTCTTTCTCACGAGTAGCAAAACGCATATTCAACCAACCGTCATTGTTCTTGATGTTAAACTTGAATGCATCTGGCACATTAGATTCTTGACCTTCGTGGAAGCGAACGATGTTCTTGCCAAGACGCTTTGCATCTGCAGTGAAGAAACCTTCACCCCAAAGTTCAACACGACGTTGGAACCAAATCTCATCTGCCAAACTGCGACCACCTGCAGTTACACTGTATGATGGGTCACGATATGTCTTGACGAAGTCTTCAAGAACTTTTTTGGCGTCAGCCTCATGGCCACTCTTTGCAAGGCCCTCAGCCTTGATAAGAATCATCTCCTCAACACGCATGAATGGGAAGTCGTTATTGTTCAAAGTGCTACCAACACCAGACTGCTGACCAAACTTGATACTAGTGTAAGCATCGAAAGGAACCTTACCGCCATCGTCTGTAGTCAAATCCGCAATTTCATCACCCTTAGCATCACCCCAAGTCAAGTTTGCCCAGTTTGGTGAGTGCTTGTTGGCATCTAGCCACCAACCCTTACGAACATCGGTAGTAGGGATCTTGTTATAAAGCAAGATGTTGATGCAAGGAACATTCATGGTAGCTGGAGCATAACCATCGCCAGAAAATGCACTGAACCAAGAAGAAGGGTTAGAATAACCAGCATCACCACTTACCATAGCATCGGTCATATCAAATCCCCACATCCAGTTCTTCTCATTGATGTCATCAAATGCAGGCACACTTACGTCAGCAATAGAGGCTGGCGTATAGCCTTGCATAGCCTTGTCTGCATCAGCGGCTGCTTTTGCCCACTCGTCCATTGCAAGGTAAGCACGGGCACGAAGACCATAAGCCACGTTCTGGTCAATCTGAGTCTTGTCTGTGCGCTGGAAACCATCCAACAACTCAATAGCCTTTGTGAGATCGTTGATAATCTGCTCATAAACCTCAGCTACTGTAGCACGTGGGTTGTTAGTAGCATCACCGCTCTTTCCAATAATTGGAACACAAGGTTGATCCTTAGATGTAGCGTAGCCAAACTGGAAGTATGGTGCTAATGCCATATAGTCGAAAGCACGCATAGCATAAGCCTGACCAGCTTGTGCCTTACCCTTTGCATCAGCTGTCTCAAGATTGATTGTAGCGATGATTTGCTCTGCAACACCTATCTGGCGATAAGGCAATGTATAACGAGCGTATGGATTGGCATAGTCAGGATTGCGGCTAGACAACTCGTTGGCTGTAGAGAACCAGTTAAAATTATTGTTTGCCGAGAACATGTCAGCACCCTCCAAGTCTTGGGACAAAGCTGCCGAGATAAGTCCAAAGTCATCTGCACGACCTTGAGTCAAACCAAATACACTACATGGAGTGCCTGCCATGGTGTACATACCATTCAAGTTTGCATCGATACGGCTTGAGATGGCATCTGTCGTTTCTTGAACCTGACCTCCAGTGATGCTACCAGACTCAGGATTCTGTTCGTCTATATCTGAGCATGATGCAAAAGCCATTGCACCAAGCAATAATACTGAAATCTTATTTAGTTTCATATTACTCTTTATTATAAATGTTGTTAGAATGTGAGACTGATACCAGCGGTGATAGAACGCAATGCAGTATAACCACCACTTGCAAGACCAGAGCCACTAGTCATAGAGCCAATACCATAGTTGAAGCGTGGATCGAGACCCTTGCGCTTGGTCAACATAAAGATGTTCTCACCAGCTACATATACACGGAGATTGCTCAACTGAAGTGGGCGAATCAATGACTTAGGGAATGTGTAACCCAATGTCAAGTTGTTCAAGCACAAGTAATCAGAACTTGTCAAGAAACGGTCTTGCGCTGTCTGTGAAGATATACCTGGATCATCAGCGGCAGCTTGACTCAAACGTGGGATATCTGATCCCTTGTTATCTTCGCTCCAAGCATTGAGCAAGTCTTTGTGCATGGCATTTCCCTTGCTGATAGCGTTGTGCATCAAAGCCTGATACTGACCATCATAAATCTTACCACCCAACTGATAAGAGAACTGGGCGCTCAAATCGAAGCCGTAAGCGTTGAAGGTTGTACCGAAACCACCGAAGATGTCAGGGAGGGTAGTACCACAGTCATAAGATGTTGCCTTGGTAATATCCTTGGTCAACTCTTTCGCTGTATGGTCATAACCTTCAGATGTCTTGGAAGCAACTTCCTGACCATCCTTGTTGTAATATACATCACGATACCACTGTGCCTCACCAGTCTCATGGTCTACACCTGCATACTGCTTCATGTATGTCTGATATACAGAACCACCAACCTTCAAAACACGTGAACCAGACTTCAAACCACCTGCATCAATAGAAGGGTCGAGCTTGGTAATCTCATTGTGGTTCATGGTACCATTCCAGTTGATAGACCACTCGATGTCCTTGGTCTTGATAGGTGTACCTTCGAAAGAGAGCTCAACACCACGGTTTACCATCTCACCGATGTTGTCATAGTAAGAAGATACTGCAATACCTGATGACAATGGCAATGTCTTGCTCCACAAGAGATCAATAGTCTTCTGGTTGTAATACTCGATAGTACCTGACAAACGATTCTTGAAGAAAGCGAAGTCAACACCTACGTTCCAATCATTATGAGTCTCCCATGTCAAGTTTTCATTACCCTTCTGGTTCATTGTCAAAGAGAACTGACCTGTTGTTTCATTATAAGATGGAGTATAACGGTCTGCCCAATAGTAATAGTACTCACCAACTTCACTAGCGTATGGAGTGGTATCCAACTGGTCGTTACCTACAGAACCGTAGCTAACTTTCACCTTCAACAAGTCAATCCACTTCACATCCTTCAAGAAAGCCTCCTTGTTCATCTGCCAAGCCAAACCAATGCTGCCAAATGTACCCCAACGGTGACCAGGAGCAAAAGCAGAAGAAGCATCGCGACGAAGAGAAGCGTTTACAAAGTACTTGTCTGCATAGTCATACATGACACGACCAAAGAAACCCTCTGTCATATAGTTGTTAGTGAAAGAGCTAGCGTTCTTCTTGCTTGTACCAAAAGCATTGTCCAACTCGCCAATGAAAGGATTGTAAAGGCGGGTGTTAGAACCATAGAGATACTGATACTTCCACTTATACTGCTCGTAACCAAACAAGATATTGAAATGGTGCTCTGCAATGGTCTTGTCATAGTTGGCTGTATAACGCTGGTTGACTGTGAAGTAACGGTTTGCGCTTACGCTAGCCTGACCATCATCAGCCTGGCCACTAGCAAATGTACTGTACAATTGGTTGCTACGAGTATTGCTAGAGAATGCGTTCAAGTTAGCATCCAAAATTAAGCCATCGATAGGAGTAATCTGTACATCCCACTGACCCTGGAAGAGGTCACGATAGGTATGACTGGTATTGTACTCGTTGTCACGAACAGCATTACCTGTCAAAGCTGGACGTTGGAAGTTTGTTTGGTTACCATCGTAGATAACACGACCATTTTCTGTTTTGATAGTGCCATCTGCATTACGCACATAAAGTGGATAGATGGGACCAACATTGTTGGTGATATAGAACAAGTTACCAGAACTGCCCCAAGTGTTTACATTGAAAGAAGGTGACTGAGAATCTGTGTGAGTAAAACTCAAACCTGTTGACAACTTCAACCACTTCTTAGCCTGATAATCAACTGTTGTACGTGCAGTGTAACGCTTCAACTGAGAGTTGTCAACGATACCACCATCCTGCAAGTAACCACCACTGGCAAAATAGTTCATCTTACCATTAGAGCCTGTTACATTGGCATTGTACTCCTGACGGAATGAGCTGTGAAAAACCTCGTCATACCAGTTGTCTGGAGTATAATAATAAGTACCATCGCTGTAACCCAACTTAGCATTAGGGTTCAACTTGAAGTCCTTACCAATCAATTGCTCGCCCTCTGGAACTGTATATACCTGATATCCCAAACCGCCATTTTTGGCATTGTAAAGGTTGTTGCAAGCGAAAGCATAAGCCTCGTCAGCAGTCTTGCCATGATAGTACTGAGAGTTGTACATCGCCTTGAAGTGAGTCTCGTAGTACTGACCTGGGTCTGTGATAATATCATATTGAGGAACGAAGCGAGAGTTAGAACCCCACTTAGCATCAAAAGAAACACGTGCATCCTGGCCATCACGTGCTTTCTTGGTTGTGATGATGACTACACCATTCGCACCACGAGCACCATAGATGGCACTTGCAGACGCATCTTTCTGTACAGAGATACTCTCTATATCGGCTGGGTTCAAGTTTGAAATACCTGCATCGTAAGGAGCTCCATCCACAATGTAAAGAGGTGAAGAACTTGCACTTACAGAACCGATACCACGAATGCGAATTACTGGAGCTGAACCAGGCTCGCCAGATGTTGAAGTAGCTTGAATACCTGCAACTTTACCTACCAAAGCAGTTGTAGCAGTAGAGCTAACATGGGCAGTAATGTCTTCTGACTTGATTTCTACAGCAGAACCCGTAAAGGCTGATTTTTTAGTCTTACCGTAGGCAATGACCAATACATCATCCAATGCATTGTTGTCTGGGTCAAGAACAATTTTCATGTTCTTGCCAGCCTTTACAGTCTTACCAATCATACCGATGTAAGAAATCTCCAACTTAGCATTTGCAGGAGCATTCAATGAGAAGTTACCATCAACATCGGTAACTGTACCGGTTTGTGTACCTGCAACTTTGATAGAGGCACCAATGACTGGGCTTCCATCCTCTGCAGAGGTAACTTTACCGGAAACTTGAGTTTGCGCCAAAGCCATTCCTAAACTAAGGAAGAGGCAGGCAATAAACGTCATGAGTCTTTTTTCCATAAATCTCTCTCGTTTAATTAATTAATAAATATATAATGTTTTATATTTCCTTCTCGTTTCTCCACCTCTTGCCCCGAGGTGGTGGGGGGATGCTCCGTGTTATACCTTATTATATATTATATATAGGAGCGTCTAAAACTTCGCTAATTTTTAAAAATATTTTTAATCGGCTGCAAAATTAAGCATTATTTTGGATTTCTCCAAACTTTTTTCAAGAAAAATTGCATTTTACCCTACATTTTGTGGAAAATATCCATTTTTTATGCGTTTTCGCTATTAAATGGTAAGAAAAAAGCGGCAGTTATGTTGCAAACTGCCGCTTGGGTATGATTTGTATATTTGCCATCCTCGTTATTCTATAGAAATCGCATTTTCCTAAGAAGTTTTAGACCTAATTCCCACATTTTTCTAAGGAGTTTTCTGTGATTCCTCACATTTTTCGAAGGAGGTTTTGTAGTAACAAATGAAAGTGTTAAAAAACTAACTCATAGTTTTTCGGTCTAGAAAACTATGTTTTCTGGAGGTCTACTCATAGATTTCCTACAATGAAATGATAGCCTCTTACGGGAAATTACGGGAAAAATATATATATGGGACAAATTCAATTTGTCCCATGTTTTATACTTCCGCCACAATTTCCCCTTATAAAGGAAAGAAATGAGGCAAAAGCTTCCTTTATAAAGGAAACTTTTTGCTGATTTTCTTCCTTTATAAAGGAAAAAGTTGTATCTTTGCACCCAGATTGATATAAATAAGGAAGATATGGACAAGAGAATTGCAAAATTGTTGATAGCAGAGAATCAAAGGATGATTCAGGATGTGGAAATGGTGAAAAGAAGTATCGCCTTTGAATCTCATTCTAATTACGTGCTGGTAGGACTGAGAAGAGCAGGTAAGTCTTATCTGCTATATCAGCGTGCACAAGAGTTAATCGCCTCAGGACATAAGCCAGAAGAGATTCTTTACTTCAATTTTGAGGACGACCGACTTGAAAAGCTCCAGCTTTCTGACCTTGACTTGATAAAACAAGCTTACGAAGAAATGTATGAGCACCAGCCTATCTTCATGCTTGATGAAATACAAATCATAGATGGATGGGAGAAGTTTGCTCGTAGATTGGCAGACCAGAAGTATCGTGTCTACATCACTGGTAGCAATGCCAAAATGCTGAGTAGCGAGATTTCTACCACGCTTGGTGGCAGATATATGGTGCAGCCCGTCTTTCCTTTTTCCTTTCAGGAATATTTGACAGCCAAGCATATCTCCCTGCCTCCACAATGGGAATATCTGCAAAACTCAGACATCAAGAGGGCTTTCCTGGAATATTTTCATATTGGCGGTTTGCCAGAATTAGCGATTATAGATAATCAGTTTAAGCGTGAATGGTTGGGGAATTTGTACAACAAAATCTATTTTGGAGATTTGATAACCAGATATTGTATACGAAATCCACTGGCCATGAAAACTTTGATAAGAAAGCTATCCGAGAGTGTTAAGCAGCCACAGTCATATAACAGGCTTGCCAATCTGGTTTCTTCTGTAGCAGGAAAAGTGAAACAAGAGACTATTGTCGATTATCTGGGATATATCAAGGACACTTGTTTGATTTTCTCCTTGGAGAACATTACAGCAAAACTGCAAGACAGAATGTCGAACAAGAAATATTACTTTGTAGATAATGGTTTCTTGAGTCTCTTTCTCTTTGATCCAGAAACATCTCTCTTGGAGAATTTGGTAGCCATCCATCTTCACGAGAAATACGGAGAGGATCTTTTCTATTATTATGGCAATGTAGAAGTAGATTTCTGTCTATTTGAACATCAATATGCTTTCCAGGTATCATATAGTATAAAGGATGCTGCTACCCGAGAGCGAGAATTGGGGGCATTAAAAGCTTACCATAAGAGATATCCGAATAGTAAGCTCTTCGTTATCACAATGGATGAGGAAGAGACTATCATATACGAAGCCGTGGTAATAGAGGTACTGCCAGTATGGAAGTGGTTGCTGATGGAGAAGTAGGATTTTGTTCCTCGCTAGGGCACTTTGGGCCTTAGCGAGAAACTTTTTATACTAACATATTGACAATCTGACAGTTTTTCATTTTTTATTGATGCATATATCACATTTTTCGGGGGAATATTGCTCTTTCCATACACATTTTTCGGGGGAATAGCTTGTTTTTAAATATTTTTATCCATTTCTATAGCCCCAGTTCCGTTATCATCCCCAGATTAGCCTCGGCTAGGTCGGGATCGGCAAGGCTCTTTATATATAATAAGGTGGTGGAAGCCTTGGTATGCCCCAGAGCCTTGCCAATGAGCGAGATGTCGAGGTGGTGCTGATAGGCGATGCTTGCCCAGGAGTGGCGCACCACATAGGAGGAGAGATGGCAGGGATTGGGGAGAAGCTGCTCCAACCGTTGCAAGGAATAGTTGTATTGGCGCAGGCGGCAGCTGTATAGATGATGCTGCCGCCGGGGAGTATCAGCCGTAAGAATCGGAAACACATAGTCTGAATCATTCTCTTGGTATCGCTCGATGATACGGAGCATGCAGGGCAAGAGAGCCACCTGGATGCGCTGTCCCGTCTTATGGCGAGCATAATGGATATAACCATCCTTGAGCTGACCCTTCTTAAGATAAGCTATGTCCACAAAGGGCATGCCCATGGCATAGAAGCTGAAGAGGAAGATGTCTCGCGCCAAGGCTAACTGGGAGCCGTGGGGCAACTCCAGGGCATGGAGCTGCTGGATGTCATCGGGCGAGAGACTGCGCTTTCGGGTCTTCGCTCGCCCTGTAAATACCTGGGCAAAAGGATCATAGTCTGTCTCCATCGCCCGATGATACATCACTCGGAGAGCCCTCATATATGCCGAGATGGTGTTCAGGCAGATGTCTCGTTCAGAGAGCCATCGCTGATAGGCAGTCACTTTATCGACAGTCATCTCGGAGAAAACCCAGTCCTCTCTGCCCAGATATCGAGTCCAGGAGCGGGCAGCCGTCAGGTAATTGCTCGCTGTCTTGTATCTCCCCATCTCTCTTACTCGTTCCACCTCCAGTTTCACCCATTCCCATCCCTTCATCTCATCCGTGTGCAGGGTCTGCTTCTTCTGTTCTTTGCCCCAACTAATTTCTAACTTAAAGTATGCCATAATTGTTTTTTATTAAGAATTAAACCTAAAAATTATACCCAAAGGTATAATACCCTGGGGGATAATTTGTAAACATGAAGCATTTTTCTTAGGAATTTCTTGGTATTTCTCCACCTCGGGGCAAGAGGTGGAGAAACGAGAAGGAAATATAAAACATTATATATTTATTCACTAGTGTCCCGTTAAAACGAGACGATTATTAAATAAGTTATTAATACTCAAAAGTTTACGGACTTTTTATAGTGTATTCGATTTGATTTTGTATCTTTGCACGCATATTTAAAATACGTGTGCGATGAACAAAGGCAAAACTATATTCTCTCAGATTATGTCACTTATACCAGAACGTGATTTCAAAACTTGTGTAGACCGTTATAAGGGAAACTACAGAGCAAGAGACTTCTCTTGCAAAGACCAATTCCTAGTAATGAGCTATGCTCAATTAACAGGTCGTGATAGTCTTCGAGATATAGAAAACTGCCTTACGGCACTCTCCAGCAAACTTTACCATTGTGGTATTAGTTATGCTGTACCACGTAATACTCTAGCAAAAGCTAACGAGAAGCGAGATTGGCATATCTATAAAGATTTTGCAGACGTTCTTTTGAAAAAAGTACGTCCTCTTTATGTCAAAGACAAGTTCAGATTAGACCTAGACAACATGGTATATGCTTTTGATAGCAGTACTATAAGTCTGTGTCTCAAATTATGTCCTTGGGCAAAGTATCACAAAAACAAAGGTGGCATCAAAATGCACACATTAGTCGATTTGCGAGGAAATCTTCCAGTCTCAGTTTATTTGACTTCTGCATCAGTTAATGATGTAAAAGCTCTTGATGATCTCTACATAGAACCTTCTGCTATCTATTTGATGGACAGAGGATATGTAGATTTCAACAGACTCTTCAAGTTGATAACTAAGAAGAATGCATTCTTTGTTACTAGGGCAAAAGATAACATGCTTTTTGAAGTTGTATCAGAAGCCGAAGTTGACAAGAGTACTGGTATCATTTCTGATGAACGTATCAAATTAACAGGACTACATACTGCCAAATGGTATCCTGAAGAACTTAGAATGATAACCTATGAGGACTATGCAACAAGTAAGGTGTATAGGTTTCTCACAAACAACATGGAATATGAAGCGCTTACCATATCTGAATTATATAGGGAAAGATGGAACGTGGAACTTTACTTTAAATGGATTAAGCAACACCTTCACATCAAATCCTTTTATGGAACTTCCGAGAATGCCATATATCTGCAAATCTGGATTGCCATATGCACATACTTGCTTTTAGCTTATGCAAAGAAAGTGATGCACATAGATCAATCGCTACACACTATTTCAAAGAACGTGGGTCTATTCCTTACGGACAAGAC